>JACCZJ010000438.1 GCA_013696065.1 Nocardioidaceae bacterium | reverse complement strand
CGAGGCACGTGCGGCTCATGCTCTGACCGAACGTCGAGCGGCGGGCGCGGCTGGTGACCGCGGCGCCGCGGCCCGCCCACCGGGCTGCGCAGGTCACGGGTGGAGCTGCCGCAGCACCTCGTAGAAGGCGCGCTTCCCCTCGAAGCCGATGCCGGGGATCTCGGTGAGCCCGACGCGGCCGTCTCGGACCACGGCGTCGTCGGCGAACCCGCCCGTGGGCTGGAACTCACCCGGGTAGGACTCGTTGCCGCCGAGCTTGAGCGCGGCGGCAAGATGGAGGGAGAACTGGTGTCCCCCGTGGGGGATGCAACGGCGCGAGGACCAGCCATGCTTGCGGAGCATCTCCTGGATCCGGAGGTACTCCACCAGGCCGTAGCTCAACGCCGGGTCGACCTGGATCACATCGCGATCGGGACGCAACCCGCCGTACCGGACCAGGTTCCGAGCGTCCTGGAGGGAGAACAGGTTCTCCCCGGTCGCGAGCGGTCCGCGGTAGTGCTCGGCAAGGGTGGCGTTGAGCAGGTAGTCCAGCGGATCGCCGACCTCCTCGTACCAGAAGAGACCGTAAGGCTCGATAGCGCGGCCGTACTCCAGGGCGGTGTTCAGGTCGAACCGGCCATTGACGTCCACCGCCAGCCGCGACCCGTCACCGTCGAGCACGTCGAGCACCGCCTCGACGCGCGCCAGGTCCTCGGCCAGGCCGGCCCCGCCGATCTTCATCTTCACGACGCGGTAGCCCTGGTCGAGGAATCCCCGCATCTCGTCCTGGAGCTCGGTCAGCTCCTTGCCCGGCGCGTAGTAGCCGCCCGCTGCGTACACGAACACCGAGTCGTCCGGCTCCCCGTCGCCATACCGCTCCGACAGGTAGCGGTACAGCGGCTGCCCGGCGATCTTCGCGGCCAGGTCGAACAGGGCCATGTCGACGACACCGACGGCGACCGACCTCTCACCGTGGCCCCCGGGCTTCTCGTTGCGCATCACCACGTCCCATGCGCGGGCGGGGTCGAGATCGCCGGCCTCGTCGAGCAGGGAGTCGGGGTCGGCCTGCAGCAAGCGCGGGACGATCCGGCGCCGCAATATCTCCCCGGCGCTGTAGCGGCCGTTGGAGCTGAAGCCGTAGCCGACGACCGGCTTCCCGTCGCGCACGACGTCGCTCACGACGGCCACGATCGAGCAGTCCATGGAGCTGAAGTCGATCCAGGCGTTCCGGATCGAGGAGCTGATGGGTACGACGCCCTCGTGCACGGCCTGGATCTTCATCGGGTCTCCTCGGGTCGATCGAGCGGTGCCACCTGGACCTCGTACCGAGATGCTAGGCGCCACGGCGCCGCAGGGGACATGGGCCATCGATTGACGGCGGGACGTACCAGGGTGGCTGCCGATGCCGCCTCGTGGGAAACGTCCTGAGCTCGGGGCCGTGGCGCGCGCCGAGCGGCCGAGACGGCGTCAGCACCTCGGCTCGTGCCTGCACCATCGGCGCGGGGATGCCAAGCGGCACTTGCCTATGCCATTCCGTGCGGCCCGCCTCGGCAGCTGCCACTACGACACCTCGCGAGCGCCGGTCGAGGGCGGCACGTCCGTCCGCCCACCAGCGCGGCCGACCCTCCGGGGCCCGCGACACACCGGGGTCCCCCGTCGTGCTCCTGAATGCCCGCAAAAGCCGGCGGGCGACGCGTCAACCCTCAGCAGACCACCGCTAACCGTCACAACGGCCGATGCCCTGTGACGGCACGGGCCACCCTCGACTCGGGCGGCTTCCGACTCTGGCCCGCGCGGCGTGACGTGCTCTCGACGGGGCTCCCTCCAGCTGACGCCGATTCGCAAGTGCGTCGCGGGTGCGAGCTCAGAAGTGCAGCGCGTCGACCCATTCGGCGCGCGTAGCGTGAACGAGGGGCCTACTCAGACGCGGCAGTTGAGGCGAGGAGGCGCCGTGCTCGGCGACCCAGGTCGCTCAAGTCCACCCGGCCTGCCTCAGCCGCGGCCGCCAAACGCGCGGCAAGGTCTAGTGCCTCGTCGAGCTCGGAGCCAGCGGTGGCGGACTCCTGGCCCATGTCGCGGAGGATCGTGCCCTCAGTCCGAGAAGCGATCAAAGGATCGGCGA
>JACCZJ010000378.1 GCA_013696065.1 Nocardioidaceae bacterium | reverse complement strand
CAGAAGGACAGTTCGACGTACCGGACTCCGAGGTCGACAAGCTGAACGAGCTCGACAGTGCCCTTGAGTCGGCCATTGATTCCGGTGACGACGATGCCTTCAGTGATGCGCTGGCACAGCTGCTCGGCCGGGTGAGGGAGGCTGGCCAGGAAGTGGCGATAGATGCGCTCGTCCCCTCGGACCTTGTGTTGCCTGACCCCGCGGCCAGCCTGGCCGAGGTCCGCGACTTGCTCAACGACGACGGCCTGATCCCGGGCTGAGCCGGCGGGGATCATCGAGGCGGCGAACCTGAGCAGCGCCTGAGGCCCAGCGCCTTGGGGAACAAAACCCGTCAGCCGGGCGTCGTATTGGGTAGTGGTCCTCGTCAGTTTTTTCTATGCAGAGGGAGGCGTCGGAGCTCATGGCAAACACTCGGTTTCGCAGTGACGCCGGGCTGACAGCCAGGATGACGGTCGTCATGCTGCTGCTCGGCGGCCTTTATGTGAGCGTGGCCGCTGGCCTCATCGCTTATGGCTTCTCTGCCGTCACAGTCTTGGTCTTCGCCGCAGTTGCGGGTCTTGGGCAGTGGTTCTTCTCGGACAAGCTGGCCATGGCCGCCATGCGCGCCCGGGAGGTCAGCCCGAACGAGGCGCCCGAGCTGCACGGCATGATCGACCGGTTATGCGCGTTGGCAGACATGCCCAAGCCACGCGTGGCCATTGCCGACACCGACGTGCCCAACGCCTTCGCCACCGGGCGCAGCCCGAACCATTCGGTCGTATGCGTCACCACCGGCATCCTGCGCCGCCTCGACCAAGAGGAGCTCGAGGGCGTCTTGTCACACGAGCTGTCACATGTCGCGCACCGCGATGTCGCCGTCATGACCATTGCCGGCTTCTTGGGGGTGGTGGCAGGCCTCGTCATGCGATGGGGCCTCTATTTCGGTGGTGGGCGGCGTGATGCGAAGGGCGCACCCGCGTTCCTCGTCATCTGGCTCGGCAGCATCGCGGTCTACGTGATCTCCTTCTTGCTGACGCGCGTCCTGAGCCGGTATCGCGAGCTGTGCGCCGACCGATCCGGTGCCTACCTGACCGGCAAACCGTCCGCTCTCGCGTCGGCTCTCATGAAGATCTCCGGCGAGATGGCGCGGATACCGAGCCGGGATCTGCGCGAGGCTCAGGCTTTCAACGCCTTCTTCTTCGCCCCCGCTTTGAACGGCCAGTCGGTCACCGCCCTGTTTGCCACGCATCCACCCCTCGAGCGACGGCTCGAACAGCTGTCGCAGATCTCGGCTGATCTGTCTCGCCCTGCCGCCTGATCGTGGCGTCAGGTGCGGCCTCCTGCTTTGAGCGGCGTGCGAGGATCTGAGCGTGAAGATCTTCCGCGACATCTTTGGCGGCAAGCAACCTCCCAAGGCCAACCTGGACAACCTGTTCGCCGTGCCGTCGGCCGCGATCACCCTCGAGGTGACTGCCGGTTTCAGGCCGACCGGGTCGGCCTCGGTTTGCTATCGGGAGGCTGAAGGCGGGGCCTTCGCCAGCGCTCAAGCCGACGTACAGGAGCTGCTCGACGCGGACGCCGGGCCCAAGGTGGAGCGGTCCACCGACGAGTTCGGCTATACGTGGCTGCTCTGCCAGCGTGACCCCGCCGAGCTTTCCGAGCTCGTCACCGAGGTCCATGCCGTCAACAGCTCTCTGGAGGACGCCGGGTTCGGCCCGTCGCTGCTGTGTTCGCTCGTGTCCTTTGCCGACGCCGCCGGCCGGCGGGTAGGGCTCGTCTACTTGTACAAGCAAGGCACGTTCTACCCGTTCGCGCCGAAAGGTGGCACCCAACGCGACAACGCATTGGAGCTGCAGATTCGCGGTGCGCTCGGCGACGATCTGCGGGTCGAACCGGAGCTCGGACGTTGGATGGCCGTCTGGGGAGCGCCGGGCCTCTGAAGGCGGTCCGACCCGCGCCAGGGCTGTACGTCGCTCTGGGCGTCAGAGGAAGTGGCCGGAGGGAATGTATGGCGCTGGGGCCGCCATGGCCCGGGTCGCCACGTAGCCGCGGTTATGCAGCTGCATACCTGCCGCCAACCCCACGTCGATAGCCCAAGCCTGGTGGCCCGTGATGCTGTGGGAGTCGATGGGGGTCTCCGCGTCTGACTCTGCCAGCGAGGCCCACAACGCCTTTCGGGCGGCCGCTTCATCAGTGGCGGCCAGCAGATAGGGTCCTCCCTCGGCACGGATGTAGACGTAAGCGCGAGATCTGGGCGTCTCGACAATCTTGAGTCGGAACTGACTGAGCATCACTTCATGGTCCTCACCATGCCCCGCACCACGCGCCTCGCGGTCGATCCCGTCCATGAACTCAATGTCGTTCGGCCCGCCCTCCCGCCCGTGCGGCAGCCGAGGAAGGGTCGAGCGGTCGACCTTGCCCCACATCAGCATCGCCGGGTGAATGTCGAAGCCACCGAGCCGATATCGACGTACTGCTCGCGGATCATGGGAGGAGCAGATCAGCCCCGGCCCCTCAGGGGCGTAGGACAGCGCGGCTCGGAACAGTTGCTTCCCGATACCGCGGGCCTGGACGCCTGGGTGTACGGCATACGTCGACAGACCCCAAAGACCGTCGCGGAGCAAGGCCGCAGCAGCTCCCACCACGGCGCCTTCGCTATCGATAGCGACCCAGCAGCCAGCCGGGTCACGGGCCACGAGGTGCCGCAACCGCGCCGCCCGCAACTCGGCCTGTGAAGCAGAGCGCAGGTGGGGGACTGGCCAGTCGGCTGGACGGGTGCGCACATCGTGCTCGTGGAACGCTTCGGCCGTGAGCTCCTCGACCGCAGGGGTGTCCTCGAGAGTCATCGGGCGGATCTGCACGCAGCCAGGGTAGGGGGCCATGCGTGGAGCTGTCAGGCAGGGGAAGTCAGCCGGGTGGCTTGGAGCAGATCACCGTGTCGGCAGGGGTGTACACGACATGGTCGCTATCCCTTTTCACGATCTTCGACGACCCCGCCTCGCGGAAGTAGCGGTAGACATCGACGGTGAAGCCGCCATAGCCGGTCGTCGCCACACACTCGTCGGTGGGGTCATAGCGGGTCGCCGGGCGCGTCAAGTCATAGCGGTCCGACACGCCGGCTTTGATGTCCCAGTGCTTCGTGCTCCACATTTTCACATGCATCTCACCCGATGACGACCGTGTGCTGGGCTCCACCCAAGCCTCGATCAAGACGCCATACGGTGTGTCGTTGCGGAATCTCAGATCGACGGTCGGCCACGCGACCGTCGCCTCCCGTCCCTCCGGATAGCGATCGATGTAGAAGCTGTGCGGTTTGTGCTCCACATCCTCGAGCCCGGCGAAGAAGGCAGCGTTGTATGTCGTGGTCACCACCTGTGATACGCCCCCGCCGAGATCTTCGGCGAAGACTCCGCCGTCGATGATGAAACCCTTGACGAAACCGTTGGCCCGGGTGCGTTCCCCCACCGTCTCGTTGAAGGAGAAGAGCTCGCCTGGCTCGAGCACGGTGCCGCTGATCAGCTCAGCGGCTCGGGCCTGGTTGATGTTGCGGTACTCGGCATACGGGAAGTAGGTCACGAACCTGCTCACCACCTTGTGGATGCCCAAGTCGCGAGCCTCCTTGGTGGTGAAGGCGGCCTTGGCGGTGCTATTGCCGACCTGGACGGTCCGGTCCTCCCCGGTTTGGGTGAGTGCTGATGCGATGGCGGAGGCCAGCTCACGCACATCGAGCCGCACGCCCGGTGCAGCCGGTATGACGACCGGCCTGCCCCCCTTGAGCTTTACCTGGGCATCGACGGGAGCCACGTCGACTCCCTCGACGAGCTGGGCGACTCCGGTGCTGAGCTCGGCCGTGTCGACCAGCGGAACCAGCTCCCCGTCTTGAACCTCAAGCGTCAGAGCACTCGCGAAATCCGACACTGGCAGCGTCGCGGTACGCCCCGGCAACTGAACGGTCAGTGGCTGAAGGGCGGAAGCCTGAAAATCAGCAAGCGCAGCCTCGAGCTCCTCTGCTGTGACGTCAGGCTCGGTCTCACTGGCGACCACCTGGACCGGTCGGGGCGCCGCGAGCACCTCCACCACGGCGCTGATCGTGGCGTCCTCGTCCACCTCAATGCCAACCTGCGGCTGTGTGACGCTGGCCTGGCCGCGGGCGCTGAAGGACACCGCGGGCTCAGCCGCTTCCGTCTCCAGCTCGGCGGCTATCTCGCCCACGGCCGAGCTGAGCGCCGCTTCGTCCCAGGTGAGCACCGGCTCGACGTCGCTGCCGTGGCGGCCAGCCAGCGTCTCCGCGATCCGGATCGGGTTCCAGGATCGACCGGCTCCCGCATCCTGCACGGTCTGATCGGCGTCGACCGCAAGAAAGATGTCGGCGGAGCTGATGGAATACGACCCATCGCCGTAATTGAGCCGGATGTCCCTATAGTCTTGGGTCAGGTTTGCAGACTCGATCTCGTCGCGGGCTCGCTCAGCCGTCATACCGCCGATGTCGACGCCTTCGACGGTGGTTCCCGCCGGCACCCTGCTGTTGGTGAAGTACCACCCAGCCACATAGAGGCACCCGAGCAGCACCAGCAGGCCACCGAGCCACCAGACGCCTTTGTGCCGGCCTCGTGCTGCGT
>JACCZJ010000376.1 GCA_013696065.1 Nocardioidaceae bacterium | reverse complement strand
TCCCAGCCTCTCACCCCGCCGAGACGAAGGGCATCGATCCAGCCAGTCCCGGTGCGGAGGGTCCCGATGTGGGGAGTCCCGAGACGGAGTTGGCACTCCTCGAGCTTCGAGACGGACTGCCGGTCGTCGTCGACTCGCCACACGGCCTGGAAGACTCCATCGCGGCTTTCGCCGCCGGGCGCGGTCCGGTCGCCGTCGATGCCGAACGCGCATCCGGGCACCGGTACTCGCAACGGGCTTATCTCCTCCAGCTGCGTCGCGAGGGCGCCGGGACCACCCTGATCGACCCGGTTCCTTTCGGAGAGGTGCCCAACCGGGCGCTGAAGCCGCTGGCTGAAGCCATCGCCGATGCTGAGTGGATCATTCACGCCGCAAGCCAGGACTTGCCCTGCCTGGCTCAGCTGGGGATGCGGCCGGCCCACCTTTTTGACACCGAGCTTGCTGGGCGGCTCCTCGGCTATCCACGTGTCGGGTTGGCCGTCCTCGTCGAGGAGCTGCTCGGCTGGCGGATGCGCAAGGAACACTCGGCGGTCGACTGGTCGCGGCGGCCACTCCCCGACCCATGGTTGTTGTATGCCGCTTTGGACGTCGAGGTGCTGATCGAACTGCGCAACGTGCTTGCCGATCAGCTCGTGGCAGCTGGCAAGGCCGAGTGGGCCGCACAGGAGTTCGCTGCCTGGACGGCACTGACGGTGGCTCCTCCCCGCGAAGAGCCCTGGCGGCGTACATCCGGCATCCACCGCGTGCGGGGTCGGCGCGGTTTGGCACTCGTGCGCGCCATCTGGCAGTTGAGAGACGAGCTGGCGCAACGTCGGGATGTCACCTCGACTTGGATCCTTCCAGATTCCGCGATAGTCGACGCCGCCGTGGCAGCGCCCCCGTCCCGCAACGCCTTGAGCCGGCTGCCTGGCTTTGCCACGCGGGGGGCTCAGCGCTACCTTCGCGAGTTCGCGGCCGCGATCGCGGCCGCCCTCGACCTGCATGAACGCGAGTTGCCGAGCCTTGCTCCGCGACTGGATGGTCCCCCACCACCGCGCGCATGGGCGGAAAAGGACCCGGTGGCCGCTGCTCGACTGCACCGTTGTCGGGCGGCCATCAACGAGATCGCTGCGCAACGAGAGCTGCCCCAGGAAAACCTGTTGGCTCCAGACGTCGTACGCCGTCTGGCCTGGTCGCCTCCCGAGCCCGGCAACGTATTGGCGGTCACCGCGACCCTTGAGGGCTTGGGAGCCCGGCCGTGGCAGGTCGAGTTGACAGCCTCGACACTGGCGGACGCCCTCGTGGACAGCTCGGCTGATCGTGCGTTCCGTGAGCGCTGAGGTCTGAGTGGAAAACTCCGCGACGAAACGCGTGTCGGCCTAACGCGACAGCGAGTCCCCCGCCTGATACTGAGTCATGACACGTCAGCCCACTCGACGCACCGGCTATGCCCTGGGATCGCTCGCCGCGACGATGATGGCTCTCGCCGGTTGCGCTGATGTCTCCGACACGGGGGCGAGGACGCCGACCACCGGAAGCGAATCCGGCTCCGCCGCGATTTCTGAGTCAGTGCCAGCAACGACCACTCCAGTTGATCCGACCGCCACAGATGAGCCGACCCCAACGCAAGCCACTGGCTCGCCGTCGGCTCCCAGCGATTCTAAGACAACCGAGCTGCCCAGCACGTCATCCCTGCCGGCGCCCAGCACCGCGGCAACCCCTCCCCCGGGTCAGGGAGGCGACAGCAGACCTGAGCGAGCCCGCAAATCGCGGATTCCAGCGGCCGCGCTTCCCGGATTCAACGACGAGTGGGTCTGGCAACAGGCAGATTCCGGCCCCGGACCCGGTCAACACCTCCCTGGCCTTTGCCTCCAGTCGCCGCTGACCGCCATCGGTGCCGTCGCGGAGCACCGGACAGACTTCGTCAGTGACTTGGCCGACACCGAGGCGGCGGTTCAGTTGACAGCCGTTCTACCCGATGAGCAGACCGCGCGAACCGCCTCCGACGTTCTCCTCACCTGGCAGCGGGACTGCGCCACCCATGCGCGCAGTGGACTCGGGCTGAAGCGCGTCAAGGTGGGGGGTCCCGCGGAGACGCCCACCGATGTGGGAGTAGGCGTGCACTGGCTGTCTACATACGGACCGGTCGAGGGCGACCCCAATGCAGCGTGGTTCGTTGCTGAAGGATTCGTCGCGGACGGCGACACAATGACGTATCTGGTGATGACGAGCGTGGGGCAGGACTATAACTACCCACCCGGTCGCACCCCGATCGAGCTCTCGCTCCAGGCGGCAGCCCACGCCCTCATCAAATCCCGTTGAGAGGTCACTCACCTCCCCACCGTTGAACGGCACTCACCCCTTAACACCCGTCGAGAGGTCAGTTAGCGCCCAATCGATGAAGGGCGATGCCCCTCCAACACCGAGACCGTTGAGAGGTCACTTAGCGCCCGATGCCACGCGTTCGTCGGGAGGTAACTGGCCCTTCTAGGGAGGTAACTGGCCTCTCGAACGGAGGTAACTGGCCTCTCAACGGAGAGAGAGGGGGGCTATTTGGGGATGGTGATCGCGGTCTGAGGGGTGACGTGGCCACGGTCTTCAACGCTGCGGTAGCGCCACGGGCGTTGCAACTCGGCGTGCAACGTCTCATCCGTCGCGACGGCATCGGCATGATCCAGGCCGAGCGCAGCCGAGCAGGCTGGCCAGGCGCCCCAGCCCTGACCCTTCAGCACCTTCTCGGCAATGTCGATCTGCTCTTCACGGGTGGCGAGATCGGCACGGCTAGCGTACTTACTGCCGTTGTAGGCAAGCCACGTCCCGGAGCTGAACTGGAGGCCGCCGTAATAACCGTTGCCGGTGTTGATCTGCCAGTTGCCCCCTGATTCGCAGTTAGCGAGGCGGTTCCACGTGCGGTCCGTGGCGGCGTTCGCGGGGCTGCCCGTCGACCCCAACGGTACGGCCGCCACCAGCACGGTGGCGGCAGCAACGGCGACGCGGCGGAGTGGACTGGATGAGATCGCGCGGGGGCGAGGCGACATGGCAGAGCCTTCCTGTCGCCTGCGAAGTGAGCTGTCGGGTTCGGACGGAAAGGTACGCCCGGTTGCGTGAGCGCCGAAGCGGTCACTCAACTTCACCCCGAGGCTCCTCAGACGTTGGTCTGGGGAGCCGAAATCACGGGTCCTCCGTTCCTACCCCAATGCTGATGGTCGCTGCCTGGTGCGGAGGGTAGGACTCGGCGTTCCGCTCAGGCATCCTCTCGTGGAGAGGATCCTGTGAGGGTACGTGACGGATTCCCTCACCAGCAAGCCCTGCTACACAGGGAAGCCGTGGTCCCACTTCAGGTCACGACTCCCGAACGCTCACGCGGAGAGTTTCTTGAGCTCCTCGTCGCTCAGCGTGAGATCGACCGCCTCGACACAGTCGCGGATGGACTCAGGCCGACTGGCGCCAGGGATGGGGATCATCTGGCCCGACCGGGAGAGCTGCCACGCCAGACAGACACGCTGCGGGCTTACGCCATGGGCGTCGGCTACCTCGGCGAAGACGTCGAAGTCAGAGCCGAGGTTCTTGGCCTCAGTCATGCCACCCAACGGGCTCCAGGGCAAGTAGGCCAGACCGAGCTCATCGCATACGTCGATCTCTGGCTCGCTGCTGCGGAACCTCGGTGAGTACTCGTTCTGTACCGAGACCAGCGCATCCCCCAAGATCTCGTGCGCTTGGCGGATCTGGTCCGGGTTGGCGTTGGAGATGCCGGCTCGCTTGATGAGGCCGTCGTCGTAGAGGGCCTTGAGACCCCCCATTGTCTCTTCGTAGGGGACATCTGGGTCAGGCCGGTGGTGCTGGTAAAGGTCGACGGCGTCCATGCCGAGGCGGCGCAACGATGCCTCGCAGGCTGAGCGGAGGTACTCAGGACGGCCGTTGACGCCCCACTCCGCCCCATCGCGGGTGTGTCCGCCCTTGGTGGCGACAATGATGTCGGGCATCTCGCCGTACGCCTTGAATGCCTCGGCCAACACCTCTTCGTTGGCTCCTGGGCCCTGGTCCGACGGGGTGTATGCGTCGGCGGTGTCGAACAGCGTCACCCCCGCGTCGAGGGCGGCGTGCACGGTGGCGATGGCTTGTGCCGTGGTTGGGCGTTTGTCAGTGGTCAACGGCATGGCACCCATGCCGATTGCACTGACCTGGACGTCTCCGAGTTGTCGAGTCTTCATGCCCCCTCAATACCCGCGACCCCCAACCCCACACCTCCCGACGCCGCCATGATGTCACCATGTCTCCCGTGGACCTGGCGATCATCGGCGACCGCGCGTGGCAGCGCGGACGGCTCTCGCTCGCCGCGAGGCGGCGGCGTCTCAAGGCCAAGGCCTGGATGATCGGGCAGTGCGGGATCGCCGCCGGGTTCGCATGGTGGATCGCCAGCCAGCTCTTCGGCCACCCCTCCCCGTTCTTCGCCCCCGTGGCCGCAGTGGTGTGTCTCGGCACGTCGTATGGCCAGCGTCGCCGCCGGGTCGCCGAGGTCACAGTCGGGGTGGCTGTCGGGATCGGCGTCGCCGACCTCCTCACCGGCTTGGTGGGCAGGGGATCCTGGCAGATCGCAGTCGTCGTGATGCTCGCGATGGCGGCGGCGGTGTTGCTCGATGCCGGAGTCCTCTTCATCACCCAGGCTGCCGTTCAGTCGATCATCGTCACGGGTTTGGTGGTTCCCGGCGGCGATGTCAGCCGCATCGTGGACGCCCTCATCGGCGGCGGCGTGGCCTTGGTAGCAGCCACTGTCGTACCCGGTGCGCCGCTCCGGAGGCCGCGTGAGGCGGCCGCAAGAGTCGCCTGGGAGCTCGCGCGATTGCTCCGCTCGGCACGCGAAAGTGCGGATGAGACGGACGCCGATCACGCGGCGAACACCCTTCACCGAATCCGCGAGACCGAGACACTGCTGAGCGAGCTGCGGGCAGCAGCCCAGGAGGGACTCGAGGTGGTTCGGTCATCGCCATTTCGGCGCGGACACAAGGATCAGGTGCGGTCGATCGCCGAGTTAGTCGAACCCCTGGACCGAGCAATGCGGACCTCCCGAGTGTTGATCCGGCGAGTATTGGTCAGCGCACGACTAGATGAGACCATGCCGCCGGACTATCTACGGCTGCTCGACGAACTCACCGACGCCACCGAGACCATTGCCCGTGAACTCGCCGAGAACCGCTCGCCCGAGGTGGCCAAGGCTCATCTTGTCGAGATCGCCGAAGCGACAAGTGGCGCCAGCGAGCCCCTCACCCTGTCTGCTGCGGTGGTGCTCGCGCAGATGCGATCGTTGGCGGTAGATCTGTTGGAACTCGTCGGCATGAGCTACGCGGAGGCCGTGAGCGTTTTCCCGCCACGTCCGTGAGCAGGAATCGACTTGCTAGCGCCGTATTGCATGCCTAGTGTGGATGAAACGAAACCGTTCCGTTTCATATAGGTGCCGCCCCAGATCCGATCGAAAGAACGCCGTTGATCCGCTCAGTGCAGCGCATGCCGGACACTCGGCCGCGTGTCGAAGGTGACCGCGAGGCGGAGATTTTCGACGCCACCGTCGAGCTGCTCGCTTCGGCTGGGTACGACCGGCTGACGATGGACGCCGTTGCTGCGGCGGCCAAGGCCAGCAAGGCCACCCTCTACCGGCGTTGGGCCTCCAAAGCTGAGCTCGTCATGGAAGCCATCGTCCGGGTCCACGAGCCGCATACCGAACTCGTCGCCCCTCGGACGGGATCGCTGCGTGGCGATTTGCTCGAGGCAGCCTGCTGCAAAGGCGGCCTCGCCGACGACAAGCCGCTCGGCGTGATGGCAGCGGTGCTGACTGCACTGCACCGCGACGAGGAGTTTGCCGAGGCGTTCCAGCAGCGGTTCCTCAATCCGCGCATTGCTGTGCTGCGGTCCATCTACGAGGATGCGCGCCGTCGCGGCGAGATCCGCGCGGACGTCGACCTCGACCTGCTGACGTCGCTGCTACCCGCGATCATCGTTCACCGGTCATTCGTGCTGCGGAAACCCGTAGACGAACAGATGGTGGCCAAAATCATCGACGAGATCGTCATCCCCGCTGCCACCCGGCGGCCACCCACCCGGCCAAGAAGGAAGAAGCGAGCATGAGCACGATTGCCGAACAGATAGAGCCGTCCGCGCCCGTTGGCGGTCGCCGCCATCTCGGCGCAGCTCTGACTGTGATCTCACTCGCCCAGTTGATGGTGGTGCTCGACAGCACCATCGCAAACATCGCGATCCCCCACATCGTCAAGGAGCTCGGCTTCACCGCCGGAGGGCAGTCGTGGATCATCACCGGCTACACCCTCACGTTTGGCGGCCTGCTGCTCCTCGGCGGCCGACTCGGTGACCTGTACGGGCGGCGCAAGGTCTTCATGATCGGTGTGTTGCTATTCGCGTTGGCGTCGCTGCTCGGGGGGCTTGCGCAAACACCGGAGTTGCTCCTCGCCGCACGCGGCCTACAAGGCGTGGGCGCCGCTATCGCTAGCCCCACAGCGCTGGCCCTGATCACGACCACCTTTCCCGCGGGCACGGAACGCAACCGTGCATTCGCTGTCTACGCAGCCATGTCTGGGGCGGGGGCCGCAGTAGGCCTGATCCTTGGTG
>JACCZJ010000375.1 GCA_013696065.1 Nocardioidaceae bacterium | reverse complement strand
CTGCCGCATGGCACGCGCCCGCCGCCAAACCGGTCAGTGGGCGACCGGAATCCACACTGCCCTTCGTCAGCGCAAGGTTTGGTGATCGACCGGTCGGGTACGAATCGCTGATGCGAGTAGTGGTCGTCGGCGCCAGTGGCAACATCGGGACAGCCCTACTCGAACAGCTCGAGCAGGAGGTGGCGGTCACCCAGATCGATGCTGTGGCCCGCCGTTCACCACGACAGCAGTCAGAGGCACAGGTCAGGTGGCATCAAGCCGACATCACCGCCGACGACCTCGACCCCATCTTCCGCGGTGCTGACGCCGTCGTACATCTGGCGTGGCTCTTTCAGCCGACCCATCGCCCGTCGGATACCTGGGCGAACAATGCGGTCGGCACCGCACGCCTCCTCGACGCAGTCGAACGTTGTCATGTCAAGGCTTTGGTCGTGTCATCCTCGGTTGCGGCGTACTCACCACGGCGTGACGAAGAGCCGGTTGACGAGACGTGGCCGACCCACGGCGCCTCGACCGCTGCCTACGCTCGCGAAAAAGCCTATGTCGAACGGCTGCTGGACGCCTTCGAAGCCCGCGTCACGCACTGCACAGTGACTCGCCTACGCCCGGCCTTCGTGTTCCACCGGCGGACGGCA
Source organism: Nocardioidaceae bacterium (assembly GCA_013696065.1). Lineage (GTDB taxonomy): Bacteria > Actinomycetota > Actinomycetes > Propionibacteriales > Nocardioidaceae > JACCZJ01. The sequence goes on along the minus strand of JACCZJ010000375.1, from coordinate 1,619 downwards.
ACTCAGCAACGCCGCCTCTTCATGGGGCCACTCGTGCCAGGCAGCCTGGTGCGGCCGGGCCTGATACCGATCCTGCCCACCCCTGCCGGGCTGCTCCTGCAAACCGTGCACAGCAACGACGTAGGGCGGGCTTTTGCGGCCGCTCTCCTGGCGAAGACGCCAGGTTCCTTCAACGTCTGCGCTGATGGTGTTGTGACGCCTCCACAACTCGCCGAGCTCTTCAAAGCCCGCCAAACCACGGTTCCGCCCCGGCTGGCGAGGGCGGCGCTCAGGGCGGCGTGGACAGCACACGCAGTTCCGGCGAATCCTGAGCTGCTCGACGCGCTGCTCGCCGTGCCGATGATGAGCAACGAGAGAGCCAAGGCCGCGTGGGCATGGGCACCGACGGTCTCAGCGACAGACGCGCTGCGCGAGTTCCTGGAGGGGCTTCGGCAAGGCGAAGGGCACCCGACCCCGCCCCTTGAGCCGGAAACCAGCGGACCGCTGCGAGCGCAGGAGTTCGGCACTGGAGTCGGCAACAGCGCTTAGGAGTGCCACCGCACAAGGACTGTCAGACCTCGCGCCAGCTGGGGTCCGCAGAGTCATGGCCGTGGGCCGCCATGCTTGTCAGCCCGCCGTCCACCACGATCGACGTAGATGTCAGGTAGGAAGATCGAGGCGAAGCCAAAAAAGCGATGACCGAGGCGATCTCGTTGACGTGTCCTGGCCGACCCACTGGATTGCCGGGCCGCTCCTCCACGAAGGCCGACTCCTCATCCTGTCCCGTCATCGGGGTGGCAACCTCGCCAGGTGCCACGGACACGACCGTCACCCCGTGCTGGGCCACCTCGAGAGCAAGCACCTTGGTCAGCATGCCAAGTCCCGCTTTGGCGGCACAGTAGGCAGCCGCTCCCGCCCTCGGCACATGTTCGTGCACGCTCGTCACATTGATGATGCGACCGCCACGGCCAGCGCTGACCAGGTGCCGAGCAGCGCGCTGGGCGCAGAGAAAGGGCCCATCGAGGTCGGTAGCCATCACCTCACGCCAGGCGTCGTAGGACAGCGACAGGGTCGATTCACCTTGCCCGGTGCCAGCATTGTTGACGAGGACGCCGAGCCCGCCCAGCTCGGTGATCAGTTCGTCGATGGTATCGGCTGTGTCGGGGGACTTGAGATCCTGTTGTACGACGAAGCAGCGCTGGCCCCGCTGCTCGACTGCCGCCCGGGTGTCCTCGGCGCCCTCTCGGTCGGAGTGATATGTGATGGCGACGTCGAACCCTTCAGAGGCGAGCAGCGCCGCTGTCGCTGCGCCGATCCCTGAGTCGGCGCCGGTCACGATCGCCAATCTCGGGTGCGCGCCCGTGGTGCTCACAACGGCCATCGCTTGCTCCTCTGCTTTGAGATCGGAGTCTCGTCGTACCCGAGACAGAGTCGACCAAACCGCCCGCCGCTGGTCGTCGCCGCGGTGCTCAGGGGAGGTGTTCGACCTCGAGCACCCGGCCGTCACGACGGTGTATGACGACGATGCCGGCCGGGTCAAGCCAGACCGGGTCAACGCCGAGGGCCTTGAAGATGTCAGGCAACACAGGTCGATGGGAGCACAACGCAACCCGGTCTTGTCCCGACAACGCGTCCTGCAC
>JACCZJ010000351.1 GCA_013696065.1 Nocardioidaceae bacterium | reverse complement strand
GCCATAGTCAGGGGGCCGTGATCAGGGCCACCACTGGGACACGAGTATGTGGCTCAACTCAGCGAGGCAAGAGCCTCCGACCTCGCCTATCTTTTTGGGACTGCGCTCCAGTGAGGAACAAGCAGTCCTTCGCGGGCCGCCAACATCCAGGAGGCCATAAACGAGCGAATTCGGTGGAAGCGAAAGTGAATCGGCAGCAAGGCGTCGGTCGGCCATCGCAGGTGAACCGGCGCACGGACGGAGCCCCGAGACGTCTTCGGTTTGACCGAAGATCGGCGTGCAAGTGAGCGGCTTAGCCCGAGCCCTTCTCTGCAAGGTCGCGAAGGTGCTGCACCATGTCGTCGGGGCGATCTGCGCCGAACACCGCAGACCCGGCCACGAACACGGTGGCGCCGGCTGCCGCGCAACGCTCGATGTTCTCGGCCGAGACTCCCCCGTCGATCTGCAGCCAAATGTCGCTATCGCAATGAGCGAGTAAGGCTGCGGCACGTTCGATCTTGGGCAGACACACCTCGAGGAAGTCCTGCCCACCGAACCCAGGCTCGACCGTCATGATGAGCACCATGTCGAGCTCACAGAGCAGGTCTGCATAGGGCTCGATCGCGGTTGCCGGCTTCAGCGCCATACCGGCGCGGGCGCCGAGTGACCTGAGCTCTCGCGCCAACCGGACCGGCGCCGCGCACGCCTCCACGTGAAAGGTCACGCTGCTGGCGCCAGCCTCGACATAGTCTGGCGCCCAGCGATCTGGGTCCTCGATCATCAAATGACAGTCGAGCGGTTGAGCGGAGACCCTGGCCAACGCTTCTACGACGGGCGCCCCGAGCGTCAGGTTAGGCACGAAGTGGCTGTCCATGACGTCCACGTGGAGCCAGTCGGCGTTCGGGACGGATGCAGCAGCCGCCTCGAGGTTGGCGAAATCCGCGGACAAGATACTCGGTGAAATTTGGATAGCCATGAGGGCAATGAGTCTAACGAGCCAGCCGTCAGCGGCGGCGCAGTTGGGCGATGAACATGGCATCCGTGCCGTGAAGGTGCGGCCACAGCTGGGCGTGCGGCCCTGGCCCAAGATCGGGGATGTCGCCCAACAGGGCTCGGGCATCCAGCTCCTGCACATCACCACGCGCGCCAGAGACCGCATCGACGACCCCGCGAGTCTCAGCCAGGTGAGGCGAGCAGGTGACGTAGGTGACCACCCCTCCGACCCGCACGGAGTCGAGCGCCGCAGTGAGCAACCCCTGCTGCAAGGGGACCAGATCAGTGAGATCGCCCGGTTGCCGGCGCCAGCGCGACTCCGGTCGGCGACGCAGTGCCCCCAGCCCAGAACACGGCACGTCGGCGATGACCCGGTCAAAGCTGCCGGATCGCCACGGCGGCTGGGTGCCATCGGCGACGACTGCCGGCGATGAGCCCGCGTAAGCGCGCAGGGCCGAAGCCACCAGCTGTGCCCGGTGCCACCGCCGCTCCCCGGCTATCAAGACGGCTCCACGCTCTCTCGCCAAACCCGTCAAGAGCGCCGCTTTGCCGCCGGGTCCGGCGCACACATCGAGCCACCTTGTGTCCCCGCCCTCGACTGCTGCACGACTCGCCACCCACGCAGCCAACTGTGATCCCTCGTCCTGCACTCCAGCAGTTCCAGCCCTGACCGCCGGCAAGCTCGCCGGGTCTCCGCCTTCGAGGATGGCCGCGTACGGCGACCAGCGCCCCCGCCGTACCGGTCCAGCGACCGAGTGCTCCAGCACCGCTCCTTGACGGCACAGCGTGTCTACGTCCATCAACCCAGGGCGGACCACGAGCGCCACCTCAGCCGCGAGGTTGTTCGCCACCAACAGCGCTTCCACCGGGTCGACGTCGCCGAGGGCATCTAGATATGCGTCCACCACCCAGCGAGGATGAGAGTGCCGGATCGAGAGGTGACCGATCAGGTCCGCGTCCCGCGGTTGCGCTGTCTCCTCGACCCACTCGTCGAAAGCTCGCGCACTGATCCGTCGCAACACGGCGTTGACGAGGCGCACCGGGCGCTCGCCGACGGCCTCCCGGACCAGCTCGACACTGGTGCCCACGGCTGCATGGGCCGGGACACGCATGTTCAGGAGCTGATGAGTCCCGAGCCTCAACGCGGTGAGTACTTCTGGCTGGAGGGCAGCCACGCCGCCCTTGACGCAGCTCTCGAGGAAGGAGTCATAGCTGCCTTGCATACGGGCGGTTCCGTGGGCGAGTTCGGTGGCGAGCGCCGCGTCCCTGCCAGCGAGGTCTCGCTCCGACAGCAGTTGAGCCAGGGCCAAGTTGAGATACGCATCCGTCTCGTCGACGGCTCGCAGAGCTGCGTACGCCGTCTGCCGGGGAGCGTCCAGGCGGGTGCGGGGTTGAAGGCGCCGGACACTTCGCGTCACAGATCGACCCTGACTGGCACCTCGCGCAGACCGCGGGCCCAGTCTGCTGCCCGCATCCTCGGCTTGCCGGCC
>JACCZJ010000323.1 GCA_013696065.1 Nocardioidaceae bacterium | reverse complement strand
GGTACCGTCGGCATCAGTCGCGTCGGCGTCGGTCGCGTCAGCATCGATCGGGCCAGTGGCCGCGCTGCCGATCCCGGCGGTTTCCATATCCTCGTCGCGTAGCGGCTCGTCAGGGGTAGTGGTCATGTCTCTCCTCGGCTCAGGGACGTCGCTGTCGTCAGGCTACCGCGCCGTACCTCGACGCCGATCCCCAGCAGTTCGCGTCATTCGGGGACGAACATGCGGCCCTCGCAGTCCGATACGCGGCTGCACGCGGCGGACAGGGAGGGCCAGGGCGCCGGTGTCACGGAAGGCGACCCCACGCTACCCAACTGTGCGTAGGATCGCATATACGTACAGTCATCAACTATCTCAAGTCGCTTAGGTGTCGAATGATCCAGAGGAGGAGCCGTGCGCACAGGGTCTCGGCGGGATGCCCGTAATTATCCCGGCGTCTTCGCGCTGCTGATCGCGGGCCTGGTGCTGGCGCCGCAGACATCGCGGGCAACACCGTCTCCTGTCCAGACCGGCGGTTATGCGGCGCCTCAAGTTCGGCCAGACCCGCTGCTTGCGGACGTGACGCCGCTGCGTGCGCAGGACATGTCTATCCAGATTGCTGATGGGCACCGGCAGTTGCGGTTTACTGCCGGTCTCGCAAACATCGGCCGTGGTCCTTTGGAAGTCCGGCCGGACCACAGGAGGCGCTGCGGACCCGCCGAGAGGCATGCCTCACAGGTCATCTACCGCGACGTCGACGACAACCAGCGTTTCCTCCGTCACGTGGACATCTTCAAGACCTTGAGGTCGGCGGGCTGCATGGCCTTCCACCCCCTGCACGACCACTGGCACTTCGAGGCCGCGTCGCGGTACAGGGGCTACCGACCAGACCGCGAGCGCGACGCGATCGTCCGTTCTCGCAAGACGAGCTTCTGCCTGCGTGACTCCGAGCGTGTGCCGCTTCGCCTCGGCACGTTCAACAAGCCGCTGTACTACAGCAACTGCGCTCGAGACACCCCCCAGGGCATCTCCACCGGATGGGTGGATGTGTACGCCTCGTATCTCCCTGGTCAAGCGTTGAGGGTGCCGGACCGGCTCCCGAATGGCGTGTACTGCCTGGGAATCCGAGTTGACCCACTGGACGAGCTGTGGGAGAGCAACGAGACCAACAACGACTCCGCGCGAGCGTTTCGGCTGTACCGCGACCGAGTGGAGCCCGTCCAGTCGAAGCCCTGCACCTCCGCGCGGTAACGCCAGCCGACCTGCCGTGCGTGGCCGCGCACGAGGGCTAGGGCCACCCGTCCGGCCGATCAGACAGCGCCGACCAAGCGCCGGTCCGGGGCGGCCGGGGCTGTGCGATATCCACCGCGGACGCCTGTTTGGGGCAGGCCCTCCCAGTCAGCGGCTAACGCAGATCAGATGGGAATGGAGAGTAGGGGTGAACCGGTCGTGCACTGCCAGGGACGGGCTCGTGATCCTCGAGGGCCGAGGTGGGAGGGCGTTCACCCGATCCTCTGCGCAGAAGCTCCGTGGGGATCACGATTCGCTTCGGCGTACCAGGGCCGAGTTTCAGGCGTGACAGCGCGATCTCGGCGGCGTGTCGTCCCAGCTCTGTTGAGTTGTACGCAACGACACTGATGCCGAGGACGTCGGCGAGGTCGAAGTCGTCGAATCCAATGAGAGCGCTGCGCGACTGTAGCTCGCACATAGCCCTGAACACTCCCAGGCTGATCTGGTTGTTCAGGGTCAGGAGAGCTGAGGGTGGAGACGGGCCGCGGAGAAGGTCGAGTGTCACCGCATAGGCAGCATCTGCGTCGTGCACGTCACTTCGAATGACACCGGTGACGCCGGCTACGCCGACCTCCTCCATCGTCTCAGAGAACGCGAGCACACGCTCCCGAGCCGTATAGAGATTCTGCACGTCTGCGACCGCAGCGATGCGCTGATGTCCGTGGGCGAGGAGCGAGCGGAGAGCCTGCCGGACTCCGCCCCTGTTGTCTATCAGAACAGTGTCCGTGGCGAGCGCCGGCGACGGGCGGTCGACGAACACGATCGGCGTGCCTAGTTGCCGTTCACCGTCGAGGTAAGCGTGCTCCGTTGACGCGGGAAGCATGATGAGCGCCCTGACCCGTCGCTCCAGCATCGTCTTCACCACATCGCGCTCATGTTCTGGATCGTCGGCCGTCGTGGCGATGATCAGTTCTAAGCCGTGTCCTCGCAACGCGTGGTCTACGCCGGCGGCGACCTTCGAATAGAAAGGGTTCTCCAAGCCTCCGACGACGAGGCCGACAGCGCTGGACTGTGCTCCCTGGCGGAGCTCGCGGGCCATGCGGTTGGGGTGGAACCTCAGCGAGGCCGCGGCCGTCAGGATCTTCTCCCGGGTTTCGGGCCGGACATGTGCCTCCCCGTTGAGGGCACGAGCGGCCGTCTTTGGACTGACGCCGGACAGGCGGGCTACGTCGCGCAGTGTTGCCCGCCCCGGGGGCGGAATCTGCGGCTGGGGACTCGACACTCGACCTCCTCCTCGTCCGGTTGGCGAAGAATAACCTTCTCGCCCGCCGGCACAGCTTGCCTCTTCGCGCCGGTGTGACAACAAACGTAGGGCCGAAAGGTTCGAAATCATCCTATCCTGTCATCGATGTCAGCAACCCTGAAACAGAGTGTTCGGGCTCTGACCTGCGCATTCAATATCTTTCGCGGGTTGAGCGTCCAGCCTATTGTCATCGATGTCAGTCATTTGTATAGTGACCTGTGGTTCAGCCGATGCATGCCACATCGGGGGTAACCGATGAGCGGGTCAAGACAAAAAACAGAACCGAGGACGTCCTTATCGAGGCGCCCCGCGAGCGGAGTGGTGATGAACAAGAAGGTCATAACAGCGATGGTGTCGATGCTGGCTCTCGGGGCTGCAGCGTGCGGCGGCGGGGACTCCGAAGAGTCGTCGGACGCGCAAGCCGCGACGGGGCCGATCGAC
>JACCZJ010000286.1 GCA_013696065.1 Nocardioidaceae bacterium | reverse complement strand
GCTCCACTCATGTCCTGCGTTGGCTTGGCCGTCTCAAGCAACGGCCATGCTGGGAAACACCACCTGAGAGCCTCGTCAGGACTAACACCGCTCAGATGTCGGAATACCAAATCACGTACTGGCGGGAGTTGCCTTCGCTCGTGGTGGCTCGAGACGCTGGCGACGTGGTCAAGGCACCGCTCGCACCTCGCTTTCAGGAGGCGATCGATTCCGCCGCCATGACGCTCGGCGCCGTCGACAGCGACGCGTACCTAGCCGGTTGGCAGCGGGCGCCGTGGGTGTCGGCTGAAGGCAGTCCTGGCAAGGTGTGCGAGGAAGTTGCCGCCCGGCTCGAAGCCGAGTGGCCACCCGAGGCGCTCGCCTCCTTTCTCTCGTCACTCGAAGCTGAAGGGGGTTCACCCGCGTGAGCTCTCTGGCGGAGCTGTTCGCAGGCCGCAACCACCTCCTTTTTGACGGCGGCATGGGCACGTCGCTGCAAGAGCGGGGGCTGGAGGGCGGTGGCTGTGGCGAGCTGTGGAACGTCGAGCGGGCAGACGTCATACAGACGATTCACGCTGAGTATGCCGAAGCCGGCGCTGACATCCTGACCACCAACACCTTCGGCGGCACACGCCCCCGCCTGGACATGCACGGGGTCGGTGATCGGGTCGCGGAGCTCAACAGAGCCGGTGCGGCCGTCGCCGCCGGCGTCGCGCAACTCCATGGATGTTTGGTCGCGGGTGGTCTTGGCCCGACCGGAGAACTGCTGGCGCCTCTCGGGACGTTGGAGCCTCACGAGGCGGTCGGCCTCTTCTCCGAGCAGCTGAACGGCTTGGCTGCCGCCGGTATCGATTTCGTGCTGATCGAAACGATGAGCGATCTGGGTGAGGTGCAGGCGGCTGTTGAGGCGGCGAGGTCCGTGGTGCCCGATCTGCCGGTTGCAGTCACGTTGAGCTTCGACACCAATCTGCGCACGATGATGGGGGTGACCCCTGCGGCCGCCGTGACCGCACTGGCAGCAGCGGGCGTCGACGCCGTGGGCGCAAACTGCGGCCGCGGTCTCGATGAGCTGGAGGCGATTGCCGCACAGCTCGTAGACGCACGTCCTGAGGGTCTGCTGCTGGTCGCTCAGTCCAACGCCGGACTCCCCCAGCTGGTGGGGGATCGATTCGAGTACGACGTGCCTCCTAGCGCGCTGGCCGAGCATGCCCTGCGCCTGCGCGCACTCGGCATCGACCTCATCGGCGCGTGCTGTGGCTCGACTCCCGCCCACACCGCCGCGATGCACATGGCCTTGGCTCAGGTCTCGTCAGGCTTGAGGTAGCGGCCACGCCGGTGGATGAGCGGCTGCGCCTCAGCCAAGAGCTGAATCTCTTCCACGACCGTGTCCACAACGAGAGACCACCCCACGGTGACCGGCTCGGTTGCGGCGAGTCGAACGCCGCACCACGCCGAGGCGTCCGCCAGTTTCGGTCCCCACTGCGTGGACGTCCACTCAGCCAGCTTGAAGACGCCACCCGGCGCGGGGAACAGCCCAGCGAAGGCGTCCGCGAGGTTCCGGTGTTTCCATTCCAGAAGTTGTATGACGGCCACTCGTGTCTCGACCAGCGCCTCAGCGAAGTCCGAGTCTGGGTCGAGGAGCGCCAAGACATGCGCAGGCTCTCCCGGCGCCACCATCAGTGACGAGACGGTCAACCCCACCCGCTCCAAGCCGACCCCCGTCGTGGCGAGTGTGACCGCGCCCCCGAGCCTCCCACGGAGACGCCGAGCCTTGTCTCGATCCTGGTCAGGAGTGGAGAAGGGGTGCTCTGAATGAATCGTCACCCTCACAGGCTAGGCGGCGACGCGCCACGAGCGTCTCAGTTGGCGGCTGCAACGTATTCGCTATGACAACGCCTTCAGTACCACGGCAAAGCGTGCGCCCACGCAAGACATCCGCCCACGCAGGACATTCGTATGCCCGCTTTCGCGCCTATGGCCAATGGCCGACATAGCTGCAGCATTAGGCGCCGGGTTGTCGATGCTGGTGGAGGGCGGCTTTGAGACGCTGGGTGTGGCTAAGCCAACCGGGCAGGTCGATGATGTCGTCGAGTTGTCTCGGCGGCCCGGTCCCGTATCCGGTGGCTGGCGGCGGTTTCGACGCATACCGGTGTCCTGTGGGGGTAGTCCAGGTGACGACGCTGGTGGCGTCACCGTGGACATGCCAACCGGGATGATGCTTGGCGAGGTGGGACCGCTCACACAGCCCCTGCAGGTTCTGCTCGGCAGTCAGCCCTGCATCGACTCTGGCTTGAATGTGGTCGAGATGTCGGACCCGAGCCGTACACACCGGCAGTCGGCAGTGCCGATCCCGACACCCGGTGGCGTGCTTCAGACCGGCCGTCGGGGTGTATCTGGTGGAGTCGGCGACCATCACCGACCCGGCGACCGGGTCACACAGCAGGCGCGTGATGGTCACATCTGTGGACT
>JACCZJ010000276.1 GCA_013696065.1 Nocardioidaceae bacterium | reverse complement strand
AGCCGGCGAAGTCCGGATTCAGCGCCGACAGGAAGTCCGCGGACGGGTAGTCGCCGTCCTGGAGCACGGCCTTGTAGCCGGCCGTGCAGGCGTTGCGGACGTACCGGCCGCACAGCTGCCAGACGATCCAGTCGGCCGCCTCGACGAAGCGGTCCATCGCCGCGTACACGTCGGGGGCCTCCTCGAGGATTTGCAGGCCTTTGGCGAACTCCCACTCCGAGGAAATCATTCCGCCGTATCGAGGCAGCCATGGCTCGTTGCGCTCGCGGGCAAGTGCATTGATCCGGTCGGCGTGGACCTGGGCGGCGTGGTGACGCCACAACTTGACAAAGGCGTGCGGCTCGCGGGCGAACTCGGGAAGCTCGCATAGCGGTGTGCCATCCGCCGTCGTCGGGATCATGGTGCAGGCAGTGAAGTCGGTTCCGACTCCTATGACATCGCTAGGGTCGACACCGGCCTGCGCCACGGCCTGCGGGACCGCCTGGCGCAACACGTCGACATAATCTGAGGGGACCTGCAGTGCCCACTCCGGCGGGAGGCTCGCCCCCGAGCCTGGCAATGCGCGATCGATCACGGCATGGGGGTATTCGAACGTTGCGCTGCCCAACTCGGTTCCGTCGTTGACCCGGACGACGACTGCGCGACCGGACAGAGTGCCGAAGTCCACCCCCACCACAACTGCCGACGGGGCGAAGGCGCTGAACGCGTCGCTCACGAATCCACACTGCCGGCCACGGAAAGGGCGAATGTGAGCGCTAACATGCGCCGAACGTAACGCAGGTTTTTGCTGTCCGTCAACCCCTCGTAACGAAAACGTTAGATCCGCGTGAAAGCCCACCCAGCTGTCGCGGAAACGCACATCAGTTATGAAAAGGCGGCGGCGCCGTCGATTCCCTGATGATCAAGACTGCCTCCACAAGAGGTACAGAGGCGTGAGCATCGCCCTTGAGGAGCCGCTGTATCAGCGCCATGGCCCGGCGCCCGAGTTCTGGGAAGTCTTGCCGGATGGTCGTGAGTGGGGGTGAAAAAAAGGGTGACTCCGGTAAGTCGTCGAAGCCCACCACGCTGACGTCCTCTGGCACCCGCCGACCAGCTTCGTTCAGCGCCCGGATGAGCCCGAGCGCCATCTGGTCGTTGGCGGCGAAGACGGCGGTGACGCCTGGCTCGCGGGACAGAACTCGACCGGCCTCATATCCGCTGCGAGCGCTCCAGTCACCGCCCCATCGCAGGGGAGGGACCCGCCGCCTCGCCTGCTTGAGTTCCTCTCGCCACGCGTCGCGACGGACCATCGCTTCGATCCAGTCGGGCGGTCCGGCGATGTGGTAAACGGTGTCGTGACCAAGGTCGAGCAGATGACGCGTGGCAAGCCGCGCACCTTGGACCTGATCGACACCAGCCGTGAGAGGTGTTGCAGAGAGGTCTCCCTCGACGAGGACCACCGGGATGCCCACGTCGAACGACTTGGTGAACGGCAGTGCCGCCCGATGGGAAACGATGACAACCAGGGCCTCGACGGACTGCTCGAGGAGCCGGTCAGCAGCGGCGCGCAAGGACCGCTCGGTGATCTCGGACAACGTCACCAAGGAGAGACTGTAGCCAGACGCGTGCGCGGCGGCCTCCAGGCTGAGGGCGACGCTCGTTGGTCCGAACTGGCCACCACCGGAGGTAATGACGCCGATGTTTCCAGACCGCTTGGACGCCAAGATGCGGGCGGCTACGTTCCTGCGGTAACCCAATTCGTCGATGGCCATGAGGACCCGGTCACGGGTGCCGGGTCTGATGCCGGGAGAGCCGTTGAGAACGCGTGACACCGTCTGGTGGGAAACCTGTGCCAATAGGGCGACGTCCGCCATGCGAGGCGGCCGTTGTCCGTCCCTGGGGTGAGATCCGGGTGCCTTCGGTCTATTCCCTGACTCAGGCATAAGGCGGATCGTACTGGCCGAGCGGGCGATACGGCGGGGTACACCCATCGCGATGGCGAGCTCCCGAGCGGTATAGCGTGTCATTTTGACGCCGTACGTCGTCAAAGCCAGTCCGGCCGCAAGGGCATCTCGGAGTCCCCGACGGCCGTGGTGCGCACGGCGAGCACCTGATGTACCTGCAGCTTGTTCTGCTCGAACGATAGTCGTGAGCCGGCCATCCAGAGCCCCCAGACCCGAGCACGCT
>JACCZJ010000275.1 GCA_013696065.1 Nocardioidaceae bacterium | reverse complement strand
GTTCAGCCATGACGACGAGGTCGGGGTGAAGTGCAGGTGGAACCGTGGGTGTTTGGCTAACCAGGCTTGGACGTTCGGGTGCTTGTGGGTGGAGTAGTTGTCCAAGATCAGGTGCACCTGCAAGCCGGCGGGAGTCTCTGCGTCGATGACCTTGAGGAACTTCAGGAACTCGCTGTGGCGGTGTCTGGGCAGGCACGAGCCGATCACCTTGCCGGTCAACACGTCCAGGGCAGCGAACAGGGTCGTGGTCCCGTGCCGCTTGTAGTCGTGGGTCATCGTCGCCGCGCGGCCCTTCACCATCGGCAGCGGCGGCTGGGTCCGGTCCAGTGCCTGCACCGACGACTTCTCGTCCACGCACAACACGACCGCCCGCTCGGGAGGGTCGAGATACAACCCGACCACGTCGATGAGCCTCTCCTCGAACCGCGGATCGTTCGACAGCTCGAACGTGCCGACCAGATGCGGCTTCAGCCCGCGAGCCGACCACACCCGCTGCACGGTGTCCTAGGAGACTCCTGCCGCCAGTATCAGGTTGGCCGCCAGCAGGACTTGCTTGGCGCCCGATCTTGTCGTTGTAAACGCCGCCAGACATCCCGGTCGTGGCGACGAGTTCGCATGCCAGCACTCAGCGTTTGCCGCTTGTCCACAGGCCAGATTGCAGGGTAGCGGTCGGGTCAACAGACGAGGCACACTTTCGGCCAGTTGTCCGAGAGGGGGATCGATCCGTTGAGCCGTCAGTCTGTTGCCTCGGCGGCATCCACGTTGGAAGCACTCGACGTCGATGTGCGGGCAGAGGTTCGTCGCCGCGGGGTCGACCCGCTCACCGACGTCGATTCCATACGGCGCTTCGCTCGGTCTGCGGTGCGTGCCCATGATCAGCTCAGCTTGTCCGGGGTGGTGCGGCCGGTCGAGGATGCCGAGCTGATGGTGGAGGAGTTGGTTGCGCGGGTGGCGGGTTTCGGGCCGCTTCAGCGCTACCTCGACGACCCGGCGGTTGAAGAGATCTGGATCAACCAGCCGCAGCGAGTCTTCATCGCCAGAGCCGGCAAGCATGAGCTGACGACGACGATCTTGGACGCGGTCGAGGTGCGTGACCTGGTCGAGCGGATGCTCAAGACCTCGGGTCGTCGACTCGACCTTTCCACACCCTTCGTCGATGCCATGCTCCCGTCAGGTCATCGCCTGCATGTCGTGCTGGACGGGATCACACGAGGCTTCAGCGCGGTCAACATCCGCAAGTTCGTGGTCAGGGCCAAACGACTCCGCGACCTGGTCGAGCTGGGCACGATCACGCCGCAAGCAGCAGCTTTCCTTGATGCCTGCGTGGTCGCGGGCCTCAACATCCTCGTGGCCGGCGGCACTCAGGCCGGCAAGACCACGATGCTCAATACCTTGGGGTCGGCGGTGCCTGGCGGTGAGCGGATCGTGTCTGCTGAGGAGGTCTTCGAGCTGAAGTTCGACCACCCGGATTGGGTGGCGATGCAAACCCGGCAAGCGGGCCTCGAAGGCACCGGAGAGATAAAGCTCCGGCACCTAGTGAAGGAGTCGCTGCGCATGCGGCCCTCGCGCATGGTGGTGGGCGAGGTGCGAGCCGAGGAATGCCTGGATCTCTTGCTTGCCCTCAACAGTGGGCTGCCCGGTATGGCGACGGTCCATGCAAACTCTGCTCGGGAAGCGCTCGTCAAGCTGTGCACCCTGCCTTTGCTGGCTGGTGAGAACATCTCGGCGCGGTTCGTCGTACCGACGGTGGCGTCGAGTGTCGATATCGTGGTCCATCTGGGGGTCGACGTTAATGGTGAGCGGCGAGTCCGCGAGATCGTGGCCGTCACTGGGCGGGTCGAGGCCGACGTGATCGAGACTGAGCCGATCTTCGTCCGGTCAGGTGGCCAGCTGGCACGGGCGCAAGGTATGCCGCCCCGGCTCGAGCGGTTTGCCGCTCACCGTATCGATATCCACGGTTTGCTCGCCCAACACAGTGGTACGACGAACGGCGCCTCAGATCCGACCCCACGTCGGTTCCGCACCGACCCGACCCAAGCAGACGCTCTAGGCAGTGACGGCGACCGCAATTCAAGGAGAACCGCGCATGTGCCCCCTTCAGTCGACACGCCGGGCAATTCCAACGGTCAACGCCCCGGCGGCGCGGAGACCAGCGGATTAAGGAAGGGCTGAGATGGGCGCCGCGCTGGGGCTGACGTGTGGGCTGGGTCTGCTGTTGATATGGCGCACCCTGACCGGACCCCCGCCCTCTGATCGCGAGCGAGCGGTGACCGGTGCGCGCACCTGGGAGCTGCTGCGAGCGGCGGGAATCTCCGGTGTCACCCCGCTTGGACTTCTGTCCTTGTCTTTGCTGGCCGGGCTTGTCGCCGGGTTCGCCGTGTTGATGGTTTCCCGCACCCCACCGGTCGCGATCGCGTTCGCGCTGATAGCGGCATACCTGCCGATCGCCTTGGTGCGAGGCCGGGCTCGGCGCCGCAGACGAGAGTTGGCCGAAGTGTGGCCCGAGGCCGTCGACAACCTCGCGTCCGCGGTGCGTGCCGGCCTTTCGTTGCCGGAGGCACTAACCCAGCTCGGCGAGCGCGGACCGGAGCCGCTGCGTCCAGCATTCACCAGATTCGGCGGCGACTATCTCGCCACCGGCCGATTCTCGGCCTGTTTGGACCGGCTCAAGGATGAGCTGGCGGACCCAGTGGGCGACCGTGTCATCGAGGCACTGCGGATCGCGCGCGAGGTCGGAGGCGGTGATCTCGGGAGGATGCTTCGTGCACTGTCTCGCTTTCTGCGTGAAGACTCGCGCACTAGGTCCGAGCTTGAGTCGCGACAAGCCTGGGTCGTCAATGGCGCCAGGCTCGCCGCAGGTGCACCTTGGGCTGTGCTGCTGACGCTGTCAGTGCAGCCAGATGTGATCGGACGCTATCGCTCGCCAGCAGGGGTCATCGTGCTGGTCATTGGAGCGGCCGCTTGTCTACTCGCCTATCGGCTGATGGTGCGGCTGGGCCGCCTGCCCGAGGAACGGCGCGTGCTGACATGACAACACTGCTGTGGGGTGCAGCACTCGGAGCCGTGTTCGGCCTTGGCCTGATCATGGTGCTCGGTCGGCTCTCGGCCACCCGCCGTCCGACGCTCGAGAGCCGGGTCGCGCCATACATCCGTGACGTACCCACCATGTCGCAGTCGTGGCGGGCGGTCACACCATCTGATCTGCCGTCGTCGGCTTTCATGGCGTTGGCGACCCCGGCACTCCAAAGCGCGGCGGATCGCCTCGAGAGAATCCTCGGCGGGCGTGAGTCGATCCGACGTCGCCTCGAGCGCGCCGGTGCTCGTCAAGGTGTCGAAGACTTTCGGCTTTCGCAGGTCGTATGGGGACTTGCCGGGTTCGCCATCGCCTTCATGGTGGGAATCGTGGGCCCGGCGAGAGAGCCCGGCCGAGCACTCAGCTGGCTATTGGTCTGTATGGCGTCGGCCGCCGTGGCGATACTGCTCCGAGACAACATGCTGAGCCGCCAGGTCAACAAACACGAAGAACAGATACTCGCCGAGTTCCCCGCGGTGGCAGACCTGCTCACTTTGTCTGTTGCTGCCGGTGAAGGACCTGTGGCCGCGCTCGCTCGAGTCGTCTCGAGTTGCCGAGGAGCGCTGCCGGACGAGCTGGCGCGGGTTTTGGCCGAATCGCGCACAGGCGTGCCCGTGACCCGTGCGCTCGATTCACTGGCCAGTCGTAGCGGTTTGGCGATCGTGGCCCGTTTCGCCGAGGGTTTTGCGGTGGCGATCGAGCGAGGCACGCCTTTGGTCGACGTACTGACTGCACAAACCGGCGACGTACGCGAAGCATCCAAGCGCTCCCTGATCGAGGACGGAGCACGTAAGGAGGTCGCAATGATGGTGCCGGTGGTCTTCTTGATCATGCCTGTGACCCTGTTGTTCGCCTTCTTCCCCGGAGTAGTTGGACTCAATTTGCTGGCTCCTTAGTCGGCACAACCAGGAGGAAACATGAAGTCCCCGTCGCTGCTCATCCGTAGGC
>JACCZJ010000265.1 GCA_013696065.1 Nocardioidaceae bacterium | reverse complement strand
GGCTCTAGCTACGCCAAACACCACTCTCTGGCTACGCCAAGCACCAATCTCCAGGGGAGCCTGACGTTATACGCCGCCTGTCCGGGGGGAGCCAGCCTCACTCGCGGGGTCAGCGGCGGGGGTGGTGGCCGCCGAAGGCTCAGCGGCCGGAGGGTGACCGGCTGAGGCGGCAGCTGGCGATCGCTCCTCGTCGCGCCGGGAGGGGTCAGGCATGTCGCGGTGCCAGACCATCCGTTGGGGAAGTGGAATCTCGATGCCCTCTGTGTCGAAACGGTGCTTGATGCGTTCGCGCATCTCGCGCGCCACGCTCCACTGCTCGAGCGGTGCCGTCTTGAGCACCACCCGCACCACGACACCGTCGGGGTCCCAGCGCTCGACGCCCCACACCTCAGGTTCCTCCAGGATGTCGGGATGGTATTCGGCGTCCTCCCACATCTGATGGGCGACGTCACGCAGGATCTCACTCACCCGGCTGAGATCCTCCGAGAAGGCGACGGGGATGTCCAACACGGTGCGCGCCCAGTTCTGGCTCATGTTGCCGACCGCAAGAATCTCGCCGTTGCGGACATACCAGACGGTCCCGTTGACATCACGAAGGCGCGTCACCCGCAGGCCGACAGCCTCGACCGTGCCTGTGGCGGTGCCTACGTCGATGACGTCGCCCACGCCGTACTGGTCCTCCAAGATCATGAAGATGCCGCTAAGGAAGTCTTTGACCAGGCTTTGGGCGCCGAAACCGATCGCGACGCCCAGGATGCCTGCGCTAGCGATCAGAGGGGCGATGTTGAATCCGAGCTGGGCGATGACCATGACGACGACCATGGCAGCGACCACACCGGTGGAGATGCTCTTGAGAAGGCTCCCCATGGTGTCGGCGCGCTGCTGCCGGCGCTCGGCTGCAGCGGCGTTGGCCTCGAGGAACATGTGTGGAACCCGACCCCGGCTGATGATGGCCGGTAGCGGTCCCTCAGCGGCCCGCGCCGTCACCTTGTCGATGGCGCGGTGCAACAGCCACCTCACCACGATCCCGATGATGATCAACAAGAGGATCGACAGCGGTTTCGCGATCAGCCAGTTGGAGGCCTTCGCCAGCCATGCGTTACCGGTCGTCTGTTCGACCAGTCGGCACAACTCACCGCGCTCTGTCGGGCAGACGGGTTCAGTCACACGCTCTTCTTTCTCGCTCCGGCGAGCAGATCCTCACTCACGACGGTCCATCGTTCCACTGACGCCACCCATGACGCCACATGATCGCTCGGGGCAGTAACGTGAGCACGTGATTCTCGCAGACACTCCCCGGACCTGGCCCGAACCGCCACCGATGTCCACCCTGGAAGGGCTGCTGATCTTCGCCGGCATCCCTTTGCTCATCGTCGTGGCGATCACTGTGATGGTGATGGCTCCCTCACTCGCCAGAGGAAATCAGCCCCGCTCCGGATCGAACTGGAAGGCCGAGCCGGAGTGGTTCGGGGCCCCCCGCGCCGTGGGAGCTCGCGAGGCAATGGCCAATCGCCACCAAATCGAGTCGGGGCCCGCCGCGGGCCACAACCCTGCGTCGGCAGGTGATCACGACAACGTCGTATCGGACGACCACGGTGTGACAGGCGCCCGCAGGCGGGGGGCTGGCGCGACGGCGATGGGTGCGGAGCAGGCGCCGGTCACCTCGTCTCAAGACGACTCGGACAGTGAGCAGACAGGTGGTGCCAGTGTCCGCTGGTGACGCCTTCACGCCGATCGAGCGTCACGAGATCGACAAGGCGATCCGCGATGCGGAGCGGCTTTCTGGCCGTGACTTCTATGTGCACGTGGGTCGGTCGACCGGCGACAGCCGTCGTACGGCGTGGTCCCTGCACCGCGCGGTCGCGCGACCAGCGAACAGCATTTTGATCCATGTCGATCCCACGGCGCGGACGCTTGAGGTGGTGACGGGGGCGGATGTTCGGGAGACGGTCGACGATAGACATGTCGCGCTGGCCGGCTTGTCGATGCAGACGGCCTTCGAGGCCGGAGACCTGACCCGGGGCCTGCTTGCCGTCATACAGCAGCTCGCCCAACTTGCCCGGCCGGTGCAGAGTCTGCACACCGACACACCGTAAGGCCCGCCTCGCCGCCGGGCTACGCCCCTCGAGCGGCCATCCCCACGGCCGGCCGACTGGCTATGCCGTTTCGGCGTCGCGGCGTTGGGCGGTGAGCGACCTGGCCACGTCGTCGCGCCCCTCGCTCACAAACCGTCGCGCCGCCGGGTTGGCCTCGGTGGTCTGGAGCCAGGCGTCCACAGCGGCGACGGTTTCCTCGGTCGCCAGTACCCGAGGAAACATGTGCTCGAGGACGGTCGCTGCGCGGTGAACGCCCCGCTTCTCCCAGATCCCATGGGCGATGTTCAGATAACGCTCGAGGTAGGGCACGAGAACGTCTTCTTGTCCTGGCTGGGCGAAACTGGTCGCGATGCTGCGCATCGTCTCGTTGGGTATGTCGTCGCGCTCCACCGCTTCAGACCACGCACGCGCCTTGGCCTCAGCGGTGGGAACCGCGGCGCGCGCCCCAGCGGCTGCCTCTCTGCCGGCGATCGTGTTGTCGCGCTCGAGCTCGGCGGCGATTGCCGCGTCGTCAGCGCGACCTTCACGAGCAAGACCGCTCAACAGCTCCCAGCGCAAGTCGGTGTCGACGACCAACCCCTCGAGGGATGCAGCACCGTCGAGCAGGCCAGCCAGCAGGTCGAGCGCGTCGATGCTGCGGGCAGCCACGGCCAGGCCTCGCAGGAGGGCGAGTTGCTGGTCGCTGCCCGCCTCGGCGTTGCGGACTAAGTCCAGCAGGCCCGCGTCCCAACGCTGTGCAGTGGCCGCGCGGTTCACCGGAGCTGTGTAGAGAGTCGCGGCCAGCGTGGTCCGCGCGACCAACGAGCGAACAGCGGTGAGGTCTGACTCGGTGCCTAGGGCGCGCAGGACCAACTCGACCCAGTCGCTAGCCCGCATCTCACCGTCGCGAGTCATGTCCCAGGCAGCACCGAACGCCAGCGCCCGAGCGAGTGAGTCACCGATGCGGTCGATATGCGCGACCAGCGAGGCGAGTGATCTCGGGTCGAGGCGCACCTTGGAGTAGGTGAGGTCACCGTCGTTGAGCAGCACGAAGTCGGGCTGCTTGACCCCGACAAGCTCAGGGACCGAGGTCTCGTCGCCCGACACGTCGATCTCGACGCGGGATTTACGAGTGAGACCCTCGTCCGTCATGTCGAAGAGGCCGACGGCCAACCGGTGTCGACGCAAAGTGGGGAAGTCAGGATGTGCGCTTTGCTGGATGGTGAAGGAGGAAAAGTTGCCCTGGTCGTCGACGTCGAACAACGGGCGCATGGTGTTGACACCTGATGTCTGCAGCCACTCCTTGGTCCAGGAGCCCAGCTCTCGGCCCGAGGTTTCCTCCAGCGCGTTGAGCAAGTCGGTCAACTCGGTGTTTCCGTAGGCGTGCCGCTGGAAGTAGAGCCGCAGGCCGGCCATGAATTCTTCCTCGCCCACCCAGGCCACCAACTGCCGGACAGCTGAGGCGCCCTTGGCGTACGTGATGCCGTCGAAGTTGACCTCCACCGCCTCGAGGTCGTAGTTGTCAGCGGCGATCGGGTGGGTGGACGGCAGCTGGTCTTGTCGATAGGCCCACGTCTTGCGCGAGTTGCAGAAACTCGTCCACGCCTCGGTGTATTGGGTCGCCTTGGTCGAGGTGTGGTGCGATGCCCACTCGGCGAACGACTCGTTGAGCCACAGGTCGTCCCACCACCTCATCGTGACCAGGTCACCGAACCACATGTGCGCCATCTCGTGCAGGATCGTGTTGGCGCGCCCCTCGTACGCCGCCCGAGTCTGGCGGCTGCGGAAGATGTAATCGTCGCGGAAGGTGACGCAGCCGGCGTTCTCCATGGCGCCCATGTTGTACTCGGGGACGAACAGCTGGTCGTACTTGCCAAACGGGTAAGCCATGTCGAAGGCATCCTCGAAAAAGGCGAACCCTTGCTTGGTGACCTCGAAGATCTCGTCGGCGTCCAGGTGGTCGAGCAGGGACTCTCGCACGAAGACGCCCAGCGGGATATCACCTCGCATGCCGCGGTAGGTGTCGCGTACAACGGCATACTCTCCGGCCACCACGGCGGTGATGTAGGTCGAGATCGGCTTCGTCGGAGAAAAGTGCCACGTCGCGATGCCCTCCCTGACGGGTTCGGGCATCGGCGTGGGGGAGTTGGACACGACCTGCCATTCGGCGGGAGCGGTGATGTGGAAGGTGAACTCGCTCTTGAGGTCTGGCTGCTCGAACGTGGTGAAGACGCGACGCGCGTCAGGCACCTCGAACTGTGTGTACAGGTAGGTCTTGTGGTCAGCCGGGTCGACAAATCGGTGCAGACCCTCGCCGGTGTGGCTGTACGTGCAGTCGGCGACGACGCGAAGCTCGTTGTCGGCGTCGAGGTTGCTGAGCTCGATGCGGTTTTGGGCATAGGCCGAGGTGTCGATTGGACGGCCGTTGAGGGTGATTTCGTGCACCGTGGCGTCCACCAGATTGGCGAAGGTGGTCGCTCCCGGCTCCGAGCAAGTGAATTTCAGCACGGTTGTGGACGCAAACGTGGTTGTCGATGTCGTGAGGTCCAACGCGATGTCGTAGCTGGTTACGTCAAGGAGGAGTGCGCGTGCAGCCGCTTCTTCGCGGGTGAGGTTGAGTCCAGACATTGCGCCATCTTCGCACGCGCCCAAGGGAATGTCGGGCGATGGCGCCGCCTTGGACGGTGGAGAGGCGGCCGTGCCGTGCAAATGCAGTAAACAATAAGGAGAAGCTAGTGACCGGAGTATCTGTGGCATCACAGGCTGCGACCGCGGATTTCTGGTTCGACCCGCGTTGTCCTTGGGCGTGGATCGCGTCGCGGTGGATGAACGAGGTCGAGCAGGTGCGCGACGTAGAGACCCGTTTCCACTTGATGAGCCTTGCCTACCTGAACGAAGACAAAGACATTTCCGACGACTACCGCGAGTTCCTGTCCACTGCCTGGCAGCCGGTGCGAGTGTGTATGGCGGCTGCTCAGCAGCACGGCGAAGAGGTCCTCGACCGGCTCTACACCGAGCTCGGCACGCGCTTCCACGACAAGGGGATGGACACGTCGCGCGCGACGATCGAGGACGCGCTCGAAGCCGCTGGCCTGCCGACTGATCTCGCCGATGCGATGGACTTGACCGAATATGACGAGGCCATCAAGGCCTCACACCACAGCGGCATGGACCAGGTGGGCATGGAGGTCGGCACCCCCGTCATCGCAGTCGAGGGCGTGGCGTTCTTCGGGCCGGTGGTCACCCCGGTCCCGCGCGGCGAGGCGGCTGGTCGGCTGTGGGACGGCGTTCGGCTGGTAGCGGGCACGGAGGGGTTCTACGAACTCAAACGCACCAGGACGGCCGATCCGACCTTCGACTGACAAAATCGGCCCATGCGCGTACACCTCGGCACCGATCACGCCGGAATCGAAGTGAAGGATCATTTGGTCGAGTGGCTCAAAGCACAGGGTCATGAGCCGCTCGACCACGGTCCTTACGAGTTCGACGCCGACGACGACTACCCGGTGTTCTGCCTTCGGGCGGCCTCGGCCGTGGTCGACGATCCCGGCAGTCTCGGCATCGTGATCGGCGGCTCAGGCAATGGCGAGCAGATCGCTGCCAACAAGGTCGAAGGCATTCGGGCGGCGCTCGCCTGGTCCGAGGAGACTGCGGAGCTGGCGCGACTCCACAACAATGCGAACGTCATCTCCATCGGCGCCAGGTTGCACTCGGTCGACGAGGCAACGCGGTGGGTCGAGGTTTTCTTGGCGACGGACTTCAGCGGGGAGGAGCGGCACGTCCGCCGGATCGCGATGCTTCGCGATTTCGAGGATTCCGGGTCTTTGCCCGAAGGGCCTGCTGCCACCACAGTTCTGGGCACGGGTGCACCGGATTGATCGCGGGCGGATCAACGTGTCGGTGGAGCGTGGGTAGTTGAGAACGAAGGAGGACCAATGCCCGAGGGCCACACTCTCTTTCGACTCGCCGCGGACCTTCAAAGCGCATTCGGCGATCGCCAGGTTTCTGCGACGAGCCCGCAAGGCCGGTTCAGCGAGAGTGCCGCACTCATCGACGGCCGCCTGGTGGAATCGGCAGAGTCGGCGGGCAAGCACTTGTTTCTGCGGTTCGACAATGAACAGATCCTGCACGTCCACCTCGGTCTCATAGGCGGCTTTCGCATCGCCAGTGCACCAGTCTCACCACCGGTCGGACAGGTTCGCTTGCGCCTCGTCGGTCCTTCGTCATACGCGGATCTGCGTGGTGCGACCACATGTGAGCTGATCAGCGCCGCAGAGCTCGAGGAGATCCTGGCGCGGCTCGGTCCGGACCCTCTGCGTTCGGACGCCGATCCAGAGCGAGGTTTCGCTCGGCTCCACAAGAGCGGCAAGTCTGTGGGCGCTTTGCTCATGGACCAGCGGGTCTTGGCAGGTGTCGGCAACATCTTCCGGGCCGAGTCGCTCTTTCGTGCCAGGCTGCACCCTCTCACACCGGGGAACCGGATCAGCAGGCGTAGGTGGAACGCTCTTTGGACCGACCTAGTCGCTTTGATGGCGTATGGCGTTGAGACTGGTCGCATCGACACAGTCAGGTCCGAGCATGAGCCCGAGGTGATGGGTCGTGAACCGCGGGTCGACAAGCATGGCGGTGAGGTCTACGTCTACCGCAGGGCGGGGCTGGCCTGTCACGTGTGCGGGACCAGGGTGAAGACGCAGGTGCTGGAAGGGCGCAACCTTTACTGGTGCTCCACCTGTCAGCGACGCCGCTGATCCGTCCCTGCTGCTGGCAGGCGCCGAGCCTGCTGGCTCCGGCGGTCAGCTTGCTGACCGGATAGGACAATCCGGGTCCCAGCCCGGGCGCCTTCTGTCCTTTTTGCCTTTCCAGCGATGTCGGGGCCGCGGATGGTGGGAGTTGATGCGCCGGCCAATGGGTCGATTTGAGCATTCGCGGCCAAGCCATCTGATAATCTCTCTGTCACGATTCGATTACTGCCAGTGTGCAAATCAGGCGGCGTTTCATCAGGGTGGGAGAAAATCAATGGCCATATTGATCGGTTTGGCTCGTGCGGGCGCCGCGCGCCGGTGGCTCGTGGGGGGCCTGGTGTCCGCCGTCGCCGCATTCACCATCTTCGCCGGGTTCACTGGGGCACCTTCAGCGTCCGCGTCCTCCCATACCGTGGGGCTGGGCACAGCAGGATCGTATGCCGTGCTGGCCGGTTCGACGATTACGAACACCGGCCCCTCGGTGCTGAACGGGGACTTGGGTCTCAGTCCGGGCACCTCGGTCGTCGGCTTCGATGAGCCGGGGGGGCCGGGAATCGTGAATGGCGACCAGAACATCGCCAATGGCGCTGCCCTCAATGCCAAGGGTGCTCTGGACACCGCCTACACCGATGCGGCAGGGCGATCCGGAACCTCGGTGCCCAGCGAGGTCGGCGCGGGCAAAACCTTTACTGCGGGTGTGTATAACGCCCCGGTGATGCAGCTGACCGGCGAGGTGACCCTGGACGCAGAAGGTAATCCCAACGCGGTATTCATCTTCCAGGCAGGATCCACCCTGACCACCGCGACTGACAGCTCGGTCACTTTGATCGGTGGGGCTCAGGCGTGCAACGTGTTCTGGCAGGTGAGTAGCTCGGCCACCCTGGGCACGCGCACTCGCTTCCAGGGGACCATCTTGGCCTCTGAATCGGCGACGCTGACCACCGGCGCCACCGTGGTCGGACGAGTCCTCGCCAAGACGAGCGCCGTCACCTTCGACACCAACACCATCACCGTCCCGTCCTGCAATGTCGTCCCCCCGACCACGACGACGGCTCCGACCACGACGGCTCCGACGCCGACCAGAACGCCTCCCACGACCACCACGGCGCCGTCGACCACCACACCAACCACGCCGTCCACGACTCCGCCCACCACCACATCCACGACAGCGCCACCGAGCACGGCTGCTCCTGGTGGCGGTCCCGGGGGCGGGGGTGTCATTCCGGGAGGGCATCCCCAGACAGGTGCCGGAGGGGCTGCCCGTCTCACTGATCCTGCCAACGGCCTCTTGGTTGCTCTTGGTGTTATGGCCTTGGTGGCGGCAGGCGCTTCGACGAGCCAGGCTCTCCGGCGGCGCAACGTGATGCCAGCTTGGAGTGGAATGAGCGGTAGTGAGCTGGGCGAGGATGAATGACGTGGGCCAACTTCCCTGCAAGTAGCAGGCGCGAATCCGCGCGATGGTGGGTGCTGTCCACTGTCTTGCTGCTCATCGCAGTGGGTTGCCTTGCCATAGGTCTGCGCGGATCACCGGAATGGCTGGCCGGGCCGC
Source organism: Nocardioidaceae bacterium (assembly GCA_013696065.1). Classification (GTDB taxonomy): domain Bacteria; phylum Actinomycetota; class Actinomycetes; order Propionibacteriales; family Nocardioidaceae; genus JACCZJ01. The sequence continues at coordinate 3,502 of JACCZJ010000265.1, read as the reverse complement.
CGGCGGCCGGTGACCGAGTACCCGCACCACGCACACCTGATGGCGACTCATCGGGACTCACAGCAGCAGAGGGCAGCGCATCGGCACCAGCACCTGATGGCACCCCGCCGCCGCCAGCAGCCGCGCCTATCGACCCGGCACCTGCACGTTCCGGGCGGGTCGGTCTTCATCTCTCCCGCTCAACCCCGGTTGGGTTGCGTATCCCGGCGATCGACGTGGACGTGTCGCTGTCCTCGCTGGGGCTCAATCCCGACAGGACTGTCGAGGTTCCGACGAACTTTGAGGAGCCTGGCTGGTTTCGCTTGGGGCCGTCTCCCGGTGAGAGAGGCTCGGCAGTCATCTTGGGCCACGTCGACTCCAACGAGGGTCCTGCTGTCTTTTACTTGATGAAGTACCTGGAGAGGGGAGACGAGATCGAGGTGACCTTGGCCGACGGCGCCGTCGCGCATTTTGGCGTCACCAAGGTAGCCACGTACCCCAACGAGCATTTCCCGGCCCAGCGTGTTTATGCATCGCATGGATACAGCGCTCTGCAGCTGGTCACGTGCGGGGGAGAGTTCGACATTCCGACGGACAGCTATCAGGCCAACGTCGTCGTCTTCACCTCACTTGAATCGGCGACCCCGCCGCCCGCAACGGGATCTCCTCTTGAGGATTCCCGGCTCGGCTGAAGCTCTCATTGCGAGCAGGAGTACAGCCTCGCTGGTGGAGTCTTGTGTCGGGAGTTCTTCCCGACCCTCTTGGGAAGCCGCCCGATGTGCCGGTATCCACGAGCCACGACGCTCGGTGAAGGCACACGGAAGAGCCGTGTTCCTCACCCCGTAGGAGGGACCATGTCGCAATCACTCTTGAAGGGCCCCTTGATCTCCGTGCACGAGCCGGAGACCCCACCCACGACAAGTCTGTGGAGAGCCGCCGGCGGATTCGCCCTCGCCCACGTGGTGCTCATCCTCGCAGGAATCGGGTTCCAGGGCGGCGTTCCTCTGTTCCAGGAAGGAACGGAAGGGATCCAGGACAGATACGTAGAAGGCGACATGGCGCGGATCATGGCCGGCGGCATGATCGAGACGCTCGGATTCGTGCTGCTCATCCCTGCTCTCGTCTTCCTGGCAAGGGCGATCGGCCGTCGTACCGAAGTCGGTCGATGGGCGGCTCAGACCGCGTTGATGGCTGGAATGGGCTACGTCGCTGTCACGATGGCGGTGGGCTTTCCGGCGGGAGGGGCACGTTGTACGGCGCGCAGCACGGACTCGACGTGGAGACGTCCTTCGCCATCAACAACATCCGCATCTTCGGGTACTTCCTGAGCCTGTCCTTGCTGGGAGCTCATGCCATCGGGCTGGCCGTCGCTGCGAGGCAGGACAAGATCATGAGGCGCTGGGTCGGATGGGGTGGGGTTTTCACAGGAGTCGTTCTCCTCGCTTCGGTCCCCGCCGCTGGGATCGGACAGCAGGACTGGGGAACCTTGGTATGGCTGGTGTGGTGGGTAGGCGTCGCCGTGTGCCTGTTGCGGCACCGACCTGACGCGGCCTAGCTCCGCGGAACACCCCTACACCCTTGAGCTGTTGTGCGCCATGCTGAGAGAAGAGGTGATGGGACGCGCGTCGCGCGGATCGTTGGCGTCGTATTGACAGGACTGGTCGGTGTCGCCGGTGCCATGACTTCCGTCGTCCTCGTTCGCGGCGAGCCGGCTCCGGCCCCGGTGAACGAGGTCGCGATCCTCCTCGTGGTCATCGCGTACAGCGTGGTCGCCGTCATCATCAGTATCGCTCGGCCGGGTCATGTGGTCGGGCGACTGATGCTGTGCGGCAGCTGCGTATGGGGGGTCGGGGAGGGGCTGCTCGCACTGGCGGTGCACGCAGTCGGACGCGGCGAGATGTCGATCGCCGGATGGCTCGCGTCGCTGGGCTCGCTGCGCGGACTGGGGTGGCTGGTGCTCGTGCTCGGCCTACCACTGGCGTTCCCCGATGGGCACATGCCCTGGCGAGGAAGGCGTCCTGTCATCCTCCTCGGCCTCGCAATCGGGCTGTTCTCGATTGCCTTGCTGCTCGCCCCGAGCCCGCTGGACTACCGGCTCACCGGCGTGGACAGGCCGACCGGATTACCGCAACGCTTCAGCGTCGTGATCGACCTGCTTGCACTTTCCGCTCTATTCCTGTCTGCGGCGACGCTGGTAGTGGCTATCGCAGGGCTGGTCCATCGGTGGCGGACCGGGGACGACCTGCGCCGCCAGCAATTGCTCTGGTTTTCGATCGCGTTCGCGGCCCCACTCTTGCTCATCCCGGTCATCCCAGCTTCGTTCATCGAACCGTGGATGTTTGCCGTTGTGAGCTTGCCGGTCCCGATCGCTATCGCGGTGGCGCTGTTCCAGAACACGCTGTACGACATACAGCTGGTCGTGAACCGCACGGTCACGTTTGTTGCCCTCTCGGCCGCTGTGGCGGCCTTATACGCCGTCACAGTCGGCGGCGTCGGCGTACTGCTGCGCGACCGCGGCGCTGCGTGGCTGCCGTGGGTCGCCGCTGGGGTGGTGGCAGTGGCATTCGCCCCGCTGCACAACGCCCTCCAACGCGGTGTGAACCGCTTGACATACGGCCAGTGGTCCCAGCCTGCCGATGTACTCGCCTCGACTGGTCGCCGACTCGCCGACTCAGCCGACGTTCCCGGCCTGGTGCGGACACTGATTGACGAACTCGGATCCGGCCTTGGACTGAGATATGTCGAGATCGTCGACAGTGACGGCCGGTCGCTGGCCGCCTATGGCAGTTCCCAGGAGGTATACGACGAGATGCCGTTGACCGCCTACGGACAGACCGTCGGCTCGCTGCGCTTGAGCTCACCGAAACTGCGCGCGAGCGACCGACAACTACTCGACGACCTGGCCGGACAGATCGGCGTCGTCGTCCATTCGGCACGGCTGATCGAGAGCCTTCGAGAGGCCCAGGAACGGCTCGTCCTGGCGCGCGAGGAGGAACGTCGCAGGTTGCGCCGTGACCTTCACGACGGCCTAGGGCCAGCACTTGCCGGCCTCACTTTGCAAGTTGACATGGTGCGCAATGTGCTCGCCGCTGGTGAGGATGCGGACGCGGAGTTGCTTCGGCTGCGTACGGGTGTGGCCTCCACGGTCCTCGACGTCCGCCGGATCGTGGAGGGCCTGCGGCCTCCTGCCCTGGACGAGCTGGGGCTGGAAGGTGCGCTTGTGCAGCTTGCCGAGCGGACCGCGCATGGTTCAGACCTCGCTATGGAGGTGTCTGTGCCGGAGCGGCTTCCAGAGATCCCCGCCGCCGTGGAGGTGGCGGCCTACCGGGTCACGCAGGAGGCGCTCAGCAACGCGGTTAGGCACTCGGGCGCAACTCAGTCCCACGTCGTCCTCAGCGTCGACAACGACGGGATCCGGCTCGAGGTCTCCGACAACGGGAATGGCGAGGTTCGACCACGGCCCGGCGGTATCGGGTTGACCACCATGCACGAGCGGGCGGCAGAAGTTGGGGGCAGCTGAGCA
>JACCZJ010000264.1 GCA_013696065.1 Nocardioidaceae bacterium | reverse complement strand
CCGCAAAGTCTCCGGCCGCAATCCGAACAGGCCGCAACAGACGTGACAGCGCCTCCAGGTCCGGAGGTGTCATGACGCCGAGGCCGAAGTCGGCGTTGACGAGGTCGGCGGTCGCCTCCTCCACCAGCTCTCGGCCGGTCGGTGTGATCTCCGCGAGGACGGTCCGTCCATCAGTCGGGTGGCCGCGACGTACGACGTGACCCGACGCCTCCAGGCGGTCGATGATGGAGGTCACCGAGGTCGGGTGCACTTGCAGCCGCTCACCCATCTTCCCCAGCGGCAGCGAACCGTGGCGGGAGATTGTCAGCAGGACGAGCGCCTCGTACCTTGCGAACGTGAGGCGGTGCGGGCGTAACAGCTCGTCGAGCTCCGCGAGCACAAGCTGCTGCACGCGCATCAGGCTGGTGACCGCGCGCATCTGCGGCACGCCATCCCAGCGATTCCCCCATTGCCGGGCAGCCTCGTCGATCGGGTCGAACGGCAGTGGGAGCTTTCGGACCATCCCCTGACACTATCGAGCCCGCTCCCTCACCCCTCGCGTCGACGCTGAGCAGAAGCTCAGCTGAGCGAACGGCGAAGACCAGAGCGCTGCACGACACGTTGGATGGTGAGATCGCGAAGGTCCGGGTCACCGACATACCTGATGTCTTTGAGGCCCTGCTCCTGGGCTGCGGACTCGAAGACGAAGTGCCCGTAGCTGAGCAGTCGACCAAGCAAGGGTTTCTCGACGGTGATGTCGAGGATGCGGGAGATGGGCATGGTGGCGAGCGTGCGGGACAGTACTCCGCGGATGCGGAAGACGCGCATGTTGGTGATGACGAAGCGGTCCATGTGCTCGCTAAGTGCCCGCCACGCAGCGTGGCTCACGATGACCAGAGCCAGCGCAAACGGAAACCAGGCCAGGTCCATGTCGATGAAAGGCACCGCGAGCAGCAGCCCCAGCGCCAGCGTCACCTCCGCGATCGGCCGGACATAGACGACCCAGTGGTGCCGGACCTCGTCGACGATGACCTCGCCCTCCTCGCGCAGCAGATGCCGGCGGATGTCGGGGTCGAAGACGCCGCTCACGAGCGCTCCGCAGGCCTCATGTGAGGGCGCCGACGAAGTCGATGATCGCGGTGAAGAGCTGTTGGGTCAGGCTCCAGGTCTGGTCGGCGCCCGCAGTGGCAGCATCCGCCAGCCCGTTGGGGTCGGTGAACATCCAGAAGCCGAGGAACACGACGATCAGCGCGACGACGGCCTTCTTTGCGTTCATCGGCGGATTCTCCTCGGGGCAGGCAGAACTCAGGACGGCACCTTTTGTACCAGCACTCCGCACGCTCATCGCGCAGGCGCGCGGGTTCAGCCCTCGCAGGTCGTCAGCGCGCTCGACGTCAGACTCGGGCCGTTGAGGACCTGCTTGCCCTTGCCGAGTGCGAAGCCGCGCTGCCAGTCCGAGTGGACCCCGGTCTGGTTGCGCTCGGTCGTCTGGTCCCCGACCATGCTGAAGCGCAGCGTCATCGGCACGTCCGAGACTGCTGCACGACTCCTGACCGTCCCGATGGGCTTGCCGTCCCAGAACCAGGTGATGTGCCCCTTCGCGACCTCCACGGCGACCGCGGGCGAACTGTGGATGAGGCTCGCGATGCTTCGGGTGGCCGACCACTGCCGAGCGTCGGCCTTGACGCCGAAGGTCATGGTGTCGCTGTGTGCGTAGACCTCTGCCAGGGTGATGTTGCGTCGCCCGCAGGCATAGTCCTCGGGCCGGTCGGGCACCAGCTCGACCAGGACCTTGAAGTCCGCGTCACTCGACTCGGCGCTCTTGAGTCGGAGCCGGGCCTCCCACCGGCCGTGGGCAAGGGCGCTGTCCATCAGCGTGGCGCGAGTGGTCCCGAAGTCGCCCGGTCCGCCGGCGTTGCTGCGCTGGCTGTCGAGGTAGAGGCCGCCGTTCTGACGACTGACACGACCGGCGCCGTCGGCATACTCCTGCCACCGGCCGTTGCGGGACGTGCCGAGATCAGCGGGGCTGGTGAGCGACTGTCCCGCTTCCCAGGAGTAGTCCCACAGTGTGGGGTACCAGCCATATCTGCTGCTCGCGGTCGCCGAGGCGCCTGCGGCCGCCTGCCGACCGCTCACCAGGGAACGAGCCGCGGTGCGAGTCGTTGCAGTGGTGTCAGCCAAGGAGGTGGTGGCCGAGGACCGTTTGCTGGGTTGGGCGAGCACGGTCACGTAGGTCGGGAACGTCTGCATCCAGCCGATCCGGTTGGCTCCGGAGCTGATCTCGTCCTGGATCACGCGGTAGACGACCGTGCCGGCGGGAGCCGTCACACCGGGGAAGTAGCCCAGACCGTCGGGTCCCACGCTGGACCTACCCAGCGTCTCCCAGCTGACACCGTCCAGGCGACGCTGCAGGGTCAGGCCACGGCCAGCAAAGACCGGCAGCCCGATCGTCTCCGGCCGACGGACCAGGGACGGCGTCGTGTCGACCGCGATGGTGAAGGGGACATCTGCGACGGGCTGGCCGGGATCCGACTCCTGCGAAGGGTCCTCACCTGCCACCCACATCGTTAGGTCCTGCCCCTTGGCATTGAACGTCACCGGCGAGGTGGCGACCTTGCCGGAGACGACGCGGTAGCGGATCCCGAACATGGCAGGCGCCTGGGA
>JACCZJ010000201.1 GCA_013696065.1 Nocardioidaceae bacterium | reverse complement strand
AGGCGGAGGTTCAGGAGCCGGCGGAGGTTCAGGAGCGGGAGCCGGTTCAGGAGCGGGAGCCGGCGGAGGTTCGGGAGCAGGGGGAGGTTCAGGAGCCGGCGCAGGTTCGGGGGCAGGCGCCGGTTCTGGCGCAGGCGCAGGTTCAGGCGCAGGCGCCGGTTCTGGCGCAGGCGCCGGTTCTGGCGCAGGGGCGGGCGATGGTTGGGGGGTAGGCGGCGGAGGTTCAGGAGCTGGCTCGGGGTGCGGCGGGGTTGGCCCAGGTGGGGGACCGAGAACCGATGCCGAGGGAGGATCGGACTCCGCTGTTTCGGCGTTGGTGCGGGCTTCTTGCTCTCGCTCGCGACGCGCCTCGGCGTGACGTTCCTCTTCTGCGCTTGCTGCCTCCTCGAGGCGTTGCTGCTCGCGTTGCTGGCGGCGCTCCTGCGCGAGCAGTCGCTCTTGTTCGAGGTGCCGCTGTTCTGCTAGCAGGGCGGCCTGCTGCTGTTCAAGGCCTGCTTGGCGCTGGGTCGCCAGCGCAACTGAGATGTCCTGGGCGGCGGCGAGTTCAGCAAGCAGGGTGGAGCGTTGTCCGTCAAGGGTCGCCACCGCTTGTGCTTGAGCGCTGAAAGCGCGCTCCGCGGCTGTGCGGGCGTCGGTGGCAGCAAGCTTGGCCGCAGCGCTCTCCTTGAGCGCCGCTTCGGTGGCTGCGTGATACACGTCGGCGAGTTCCTGTGCGGCGCGCCAAGTCTGATAATGCGCGTCGAGCGCGCGCGAGGACGTGGCAGTCTGCGACATCGCCGACAGCAGGTGGTGCTGGCCCTGAGCAGTCAAAGCTGAGCTGAAGGACATGAGCGTTGAGCCGGAACTGCTCTCCGACACGATGAAGCCCGCGAGAACGTTGCGAGCAGCGGCGGCCTGGTCTGCCGCGCGATCGGCCCTGTCGGTGGCCACACGGACTGCTCTTCTGGCTTGTTCCCACCGCAGCAGGGCACCGTTATAGGCCTCCGCGGCCTGCGCGGCCGCCACGGCGAGGTCTTCGAGCTGCTGGTTCGCGGCGGCGAGATCTGCCTGGATGTCGTATACCGAGCGCTCTGCCGACGCTGCGCGTTCTTGCGCCGCATCGACCTGTGACTGGCTGGGAATCAAGGGGCGGTCAGGTTCTGCTAGGGCGCTCGGGCCCCAGGCCAGTGTGACGAGGGTCGCTCCGCTCAGAGCGGTGAACTTCTTGATCCGGCCGTACGTCGTACCGCGAGTGCCACGAGGGCTGAGCACATCGATCCCTTCGTCGCCAGCGATCGCCGCGTCAGCCCGATCGTGGCCGGCGGTGACTTGTCAGGACAAGACCGTAGCTCCCTTTGGTCCCATTGAAAACACTAATCACATAAATAACAGAGCCAGACGGTGTGTCGGCTTGCAAACTACACTGGTGTAGTTTATGTGCGGGCCCTAGAGGGTGGTGTGGAGCGAGCGGTCAGCCCACCCCACACGCCAGTCGCGATCGCACGTCCTCGACTCGGCAGCGGAGGTGTCGCCACTTCCCCCCGCGCTCTCCACACCGGATCGGCTATCAGTTCGGGGTCGAATTCGCGCTGGAGCCAGGCTTCCTGGTCAACGCCGTTCGTCCGACTGGACGGCCCAGGATGGCGGCCGACGCTCTCGAAAGGCCCTCATGCCCTCGCGCGCCTCCGCGGAGGCAAACAGCCGGGCTGACAGCTGGACCAAGGCGTCCCCTTCTGCCTGCATCCGCCTCGACAGCTCTGCGTTGAGCAGTCGCTTGGTCTCTCGGAGCCCCTGAGGCGACACCCTCTCCAGGTCGGCGATCAGCTGTGCCAGCCGGGCGTCGAGAGTGTCCATCGGGACCGCCTCAGTGACCAGACCTGAACGGGCCGCCTCGACACCGTCAAAAGGAGCGCCGGTCAGGTATTTGCGAGCAGCATCTCGATCCCCGATCCGCGCACGCGTGGTCAGGCTGATGATGGCGGGCGCCAGCCCAAGCAGTGACTCGCTGAACGCGAACGTGCTCTCTTCGCTGACAAGCGCGAGATCGCACGCTCCGACGAGTCCCACGCCACCCGCGCGCACATGACCTCGCACCAGGGCGAGCACGGGCTTGTCCAGCTCGACGACCAGTCGCAGCAGACTGAGCAGCGAACGCGTGGCCTGCTCCATGCCGGTCTCCATGGCTTCAGCGAGATCTGCTCCGGCACAGAAGGTGTTGCCTGTGTGGGTCAACACGATGACGCGTATGCCGGCCGCACGCTCAGCCGACTGCAGGTGCCGAGAGAGCTCACGCAAGAGCTGGTGAGACAACGCGTTGCGGTTGCTGGGCGAGTCCAGCGTTACGGTCGCGACCCCACCGGCCAGATCGAGGTGCACGAGCTCGTGCTGGTCCCCCTCTGGAGGCTCGGGTTCGCCTGGCGGGGAGGACGTCATCGTCATGCCGACGACGACGTCGAGCCGCTGCCGCTGTCGCGGCGGTCGGGGTGGCCAGTGGGAGTTGGCCGACCCGAGTCGTGATCCCCTGCGGCATGAAGCACACTCACCGGGCCCGCAGTCACCGGCGCCGCGGTTGCCACGTCATTGGTGAGCGGCGAAGCGGGAGGGAATACCCCGATGATCCCGTCGCCAGGAGCAGGTGCATGCCGCTGCTTCCCCATCGTGTGGCCGGTGGTTTTGGCGCCGATCCAGACTGCGAGGAACCCGATGGCGAGACCCGCCACGTCGTCGATGAGATAGTGCCAGCCGAAGTAGATGGTGGCGATGGTCGTCAAGACGAAATAGATCCACATCACCGAGCGCACCTGCCAACTCGGGATGATGTAGTGGCAGATCAACGCTGCCGTGAAGATGATGGACACGTGCAGAGACGCGAACGCCGCGATGCTTTGCACGGACTCGGCGGCGAAAGGATCGTTGATATACGAGCTACGCCCCTCCTCCAATGCCAGTTGCAGCTTCGTCACACCCGTGGTGGGCAGATCGACGAACACGCTGCGGTGAGCAAAATATGGCCCACGTGACGGAAGCCAGTAATAGCTGGCTGCGCCGAGGACCCAGTTGATGCACAAGGCCGTGACGTACCAGAAGCCCGTCGACACGTTCTTGGACCAGACCAGCGCCGCGCCGAGACTCAAGGGCACGAAGAGCAGGAAACTGACATAGGTGAAGGAGAGGATGTGGGCCGCGGCTCCCGTCCCCAGCAAGGAATGCAGGACGTCGGCTGGGTCATGACCGAAGAAGAGAGCCCGATCGAGGTCAGCCAAAAGCACGTCATAGGCGACCTCATAGCGCACTTGCGGAAGGAAACCCTTGAGGTTGCGGTAGGCGACATAGACGACATAGAAACTGAGGAGGCCGACCACGACCAACTGAATGCGGCTGCGATTCCACCGCGCGCGGGTGTACTCCTTGACCGACGATCGCAATTGGCCGAATCCCCGGTTGGCGATCAAGGCACGCGGCACGACATCGGCTAGATAGAAAAGCAGCACAATCGCGGGAAGTCGGATGTATGACGGTCCGGCGAGCCCGTCTGGATCACGCAGTGGCAGGTTGTAGCGATAGGAGGCCACCCAGGCGAGGATCCCGACGGCCAAGGCGAGACCGACGGTGAAACCGTAGGCCCGTCGAGTCATTGAGAGATCCCCTCTGTACGCGTGGGACTCCCGGCCAGGCGACCGGTTCACGCGTTTTGCCATCCTAAACCCGCGGGAGCGACTGACTTTGGCTCGACCGGTTGTCACCGCTTGCGCGGCTGAGTAGTTGAGATGGTGCCGTACGACGGGGCAGCGCCCCGAGCGCTGAGAGTGCGGACAGAACCGCAGACCCTCGAACCTGATCCGGTTAGCACCCGCGAAGGGAGTCGAGACTCGATCACGGCGGTGGTGGTGTCCAAGCGGCATACCGGCTCAACCGCGGTCGCCATGGATGCGCGCGGCTTTGGGGCAGCGACCGAGCGGACACTGGGCCGGACCGGCTCCATGGCGTGGAAGTGACTCACTGGTGTTGTGTATCAGCGCAGCCCTTGCTGCTTTGCCCTGACTTTTGTCACGGTCTCGACCGCCTGCGAGGCTGGGTGCGCTGATCTCGAGACCGAAAGGGCACCGATGCATACGTGGTACGCAGCACTGACGCTGGCGGGGCTGCTCGCGCTCAGCGGTTGCTCTCGCGACGCTGCCGAGCCGGCGCCCCTGCCCGTGGGCGCCGTCGGGGATTGTTACGCCAAGGCGAGTAAGGCTGTTGACTGCGCGGCGCCACACCTGGCCGAGACCGTCTTCGTGGCTCAGGAGACGCCACCTCGGACGCCGGCAGCGATCGCGCCGTGCCAAACCTCCCAGGCGCGCTATCTGGGGCAAGACTTCAACACCCGGCTCGACGTACATCTTTGGGTGGCTTCGGACGAATCCTGGTACAGGTGCGACGTGGTCTTGCCCAAGTCGACGCACACAGACTCTGGACTCGAGACCGTCACGGGCTCGCTCCGCGGTGCATTGCGCAACGGCGTCCCGGTCGAGCTACAGGCGTGTCTCGGCGAGCAGCACGACCAAGCCATCGACCAGCCGTACACATCCTGCGACACACCCCACAAGTCTCGTCGACTCATCGTCGCCCCAGCCGTGGGAACCGTGGCGGAGCCCTTTCCGGCCGACATCGCCGACCGCGCCACCAGGGCTTGCAACGCTTCGGCGGCAGCTGAGCGAGAACTGGTCGGATCACCCAGGGTGCAAGCCTTCTTCCCGGACAGCGCCGCAGCCTGGGACACCGGAGATCGCAGCGCCGACTGCTGGGTCGTCGCGGACAGCGGCCTACTACCCGCTGTGACACCAGCGAATGTTGACTCAAGGGAGGAGCCGACCGGCCCAGCCACGAACAAGTGACGGCGAAACTCACCAGGTAGCCTAGGCTTCGCCTCACGACGCGATGGGGCATCCGACGAGAGGCCGATCACCATGCACAAGCTTTGGGTGACATTGGTCGGCTGGATCCTGTTGCTGGCTGGCATCGCCGCGTTGGCGCTGCCAGGGCCGGGACTGTTGCTGCTGCTCGCCGGCATGGTGATGCTGTCTCAGGAGTATGAATGGGCCGAACGCCGCGTGGACCCCGTCAAGGACAAGGCATTCGGCGTAGCGGAGGCCGGTGTCTCCACGTACCCCCGCATCGTGCTCAGCGCGCTCGGCGCCTGCGCGGTCATCGGCGCGGGGGTCATCTGGTGGATGGATGACATTAAGATCCCCGAGATCGGACCGCTCGGACCCGAGCTGCCCCTTGGCGGGTGGGAAACGGGGAGCGGGATCGTGCTGTCCGGCCTCGTCGCCCTCGGCTTGCTGATCTACAGCATCAAGCGGTTTCGGCCCAAGGACACTGTGCATCGCGAACCCGCCCGTACCATCTGACACTGAACTGGCCCCTACAGCCCTGCAGCCTTAGGG
>JACCZJ010000197.1 GCA_013696065.1 Nocardioidaceae bacterium | reverse complement strand
GCTCAGTCTTGTCCTGTCAGTCTGGGCAGCCGGACGGCTCAACCGCGGCTGGAAGGAAATCCCCCAACACTGGTGGAGTTCGCTTGCCTGCTGCCCCTTCTCCTGACAGCTGCATGTATGGACGATTCTGTTGCTACGGCGTCTGCCCAGGCACGAAGGCCGTGACCGCCGCCCATGTTGGACTACTGCGGCTGCAGCGCTAGCTGCTGAGCAACAGCGCGGGTGATGGCGCTAGGGTCGGCTAGGTGTTCTTTTTCTTCAGTAACCGACTCGGATGCTTGGGGTCCCTGGTTTTGTCACTCGTGCTCACCGGGTTGCTCATCTTGATCTTGGCGAGGTAAAGGGCTCAGCCTCAGAGCCGACCCGTGGTCACCACGGTCGGTTTATCGTCGACATCACGAGCAAATACGTCAGGGCCACCCACCCGGCCAACCTGCGCGGCGTTGCGAACCGAGCCGATGCCCAGCACGATGGTGCAGAAGATGACCGGCGAGATCATCATCTTGATCAGTGATGCAAAACCGTCCCCAGCGGCTTCAGCGCAACCCCTAGGTCCTTGTCCACGATTCCCACGATAATTCCCGCGATGACGGCGAGGACGACGGCGAGATAAAGCCAGTGGCTGCGGTCTCGAGCGCCCGGCGCCGTCGCGGCGGCCGCATCGGCGTCGAAGCTCCGATCATTGCGTGAGCTTGAATGGGACATCGGGCCTCCACGTTCGATGCGCGCATGACATTCACCTGCTGGCAGCACCACTTAGCGGCGTTGGCATCGTGTCGCGGTCCGGGAGGCTCCGCCAGTCGGAGTGTCAGCACGGCCGGGTACAGAGAGCGAAAGAGATGACGAATGTCAACGCTGCAACCGTTGCTCCACAATCTGGTCACCACGTTTGCGGCCCCGACGCAGGTGCTGGCAGGCGCAACAGGCGACGTCACGTCATCGAGCAGCGGCCCATGCGCAGAGGGGGTGTGGCATGGCGATATTCGGGTGCTCAGCGACGCCCGCCTCCGCATTGGGGGGCGCCCTCCCGAGCACATCGCTACTGAGATCGGAACACAGCACACGACCTTCACTTCGCTGCTGCGCGAGGTTCGGGCCGAGCAGTCGATGCTGGGTGACCCCCAAGTACGGCTGGATCGCAGCCGCACAGTCACGCCTGGGGTGGTCATCGAACAACTCACGGTGGCGTCGCTGCTGTCGCAGCCCGCTGACGTGGTGATTGAACTGATGACCAGCAGCGACCTTGCCAGCATCGATGCAGTTAAGGGCGGCGAACCGATGAACCCACGGAAGCTCAACGGGTCGATAGCTTCCGACGGTTTGAACTGGTCCACCGACGAGATCAACGCAACCCTGTCGGCTGAGGGCGGATACGTTCGGGTGGACGAGACGGACCGCGTTGCCACGCTGTGCTGGGAGAGGACCATCCCCGCACGAGGTGAGGTCACCGTCAGCTGGAAGTTACAGGTCACCGACCCAGGTGGCCCCTTGATCGCCGCGGCAAGCCCCGGCCTGGACGCCGCGGGCATCGCCGAGGACCTTGCATCCCGAGCCGCTGCCTCCGGAGCAGGCGATCGGCGACTCCGGCCATGGCTCGAGCAATCCCTATCCGACCTCAACGGCTTGCGGATGGCGTCCTCGGCGACCCCGGAGCGCACGTTTTTCGCCGCCGGTGTTCCGTGGTATCTCACCCTTTTCGGGAGGGACAGTATTTGGGCCGCTCGGTTGCTGCTCGGAGCCGACCTTGGACATGCGATCGATACCGTGCAGACGTTGGCCCACTTCCAGGGTGCCGAGCTCAACGTCGCCAAAGCAGAGAGTCCCGGCAAGATCATGCACGAGCTGCGCCGTGACGGAGTTTCCCTTGGCGCCATGGCGTTGCCGCCCTTGTACTTCGGCACCATCGACGCGACTCCGCTGTGGATCAGTCTGCTGCACGACTGCTGGCAGACTGGAATGACAGTGGACGAGGTTCGCAGCTTGCTACCCCATCTGGGGGCGGCGTTGCAGTGGCTACGAAGCGTTGGCGACCCCGACGGCGACGGGTTCCTCGAGTACGTCGACGAATCTGGCCGCGGTCTGGCCAATCAGGGTTGGAAGGACTCCGTCGACTCGATCAGGTTCGCCGACGGGACCATCGCCGCCGGCCCCATCGCTTTGTGCGAGGTCCAAGGGTATGCCTACGAGGCGGCCGTCAAAGGGGCTGCGCTGCTCGACGCGTTCGACCTCGAAGGCGCCGACGAGTGGCGCGAGTGGGCGAGCAATCTTGCCATCAGATTTCGCGCTGCCTTTTGGTGCGGCAATGGCGAAGCCCGATACCCCGCCCTCGCCTTAGACGGCAGCAAGCAGCGGGTTGACGCCGTGACGAGCAACATCGGCCACCTCCTCGGGACCGGGATCTTGTCGCCGGACGAGGAAAAGGTGGTCGCGATGCGTCTCGCCGCGCCCGACATGGACTCCGGGTTGGGGCTACGTACCATGAGTTCTGCCAGCGGTGCTTATTCCCCTCTGAGCTATCACTGCGGCTCCGTGTGGCCGCACGACACGGCCATCGTCATCGCCGCAATGGTCAAGGCTGGACTGGCTGCCCACGCAGGCGGACTCATCGAGGGACTCCTCACAGCCTCGGAGATATTCGACCGCCGGCTCCCTGAGTTGTGGTCGGGCGAGGGCAAGGGCGTTCCGTATCCCGCTGCCTGCCGGCCGCAAGCCTGGTCGGCTGCATCAGCAGTAGCCGTGACCATCGCCCTCCTAGCCGGCCCCGGCCCACTGCGCGGCTAACCGCACTCAGTCGCGACCGGTATATCCGCTGCTCGTCGATTTGCCGGATTCTTTCACTCAGGGCACTTATTCTTTTACGGATAGTGACTTTTTCAGCAGGGGGACCAGATGCAGCTCTCAACAGCGTGGCCGCGGCGCGTAGTCGTCGTACTCGCTTGCCTGGCCGCCAGCACAGCGAGCGTGGTATTCGGTGCTCCCGCACTCGCTGATAATCGGGTCACTCCGGGCAACTTCACCGGTTACGGCTTCGATCAGTGTGTGGCGCCAACTCAAGCTGCCATGGACACCTGGCTCACAGCGTCACCGTACTGGGC
>JACCZJ010000191.1 GCA_013696065.1 Nocardioidaceae bacterium | reverse complement strand
TCGGGACGGCTTTGGGGCGGGCGGTGTAGGCCTGTGCGGGAGTGCGTCGGCTCAGCGCCCGGTGTGGACGGACGGTGTTGTAGTAGACGCCGAAGCGGTCGAGTTGGCGTTGCAGGGTTGCCACGGTGGGCGCCGGGCGCTGGGCGGTCAGCCATTTCTTCTGGGTTTGGTGGAACCGTTCGACCTTGCCGCACGTTTGGGGGTGGTAGGGCCGGGAGTGGCTGAGTCGGACTCCGCGCAGCCCGAGTTCGACTTCAAGAGCGACTCGGCTCTGGCCGCGTTGTTTCGCGGTGAAGATGGCTGCGTTGTCGGTAAGCACGCTGGCCGGGATTCCCCAGCGGGCAAAGGCTTCGCCGAAACTGGCGACCACGTGCGGGCCGAGAGTGACCCGGCGGGCATGGCTGGCGATGTTCAGCCGTGAGTGGTCGTCGATGATGTTCAGGATCTCGACATCGCTACCGTCGGCCAGTCGCCAGTGCGTGGTGTCGGCCTGCCAGCGTTCGTTGGGTTGCTCGGCGCAGAACCGCTGCCACGATGAACGAGGCCGTTTCTGTGGCTGCGCAGTGACGAACCCGCGCCGGCTCAGAATCCGCCAGATCGTCGACACCGCAGGCAGGCTCTCACCAGCAGGCGAAGAGCTCTCGGTGCGACGGGCCAGGTGAACACGGATCGTCTCCGCGCCGGCGTCCAGACCTTTCTTGGACAGCTCCTTGCGGAGCCGGATGATCAGGTCCTCGACCTCACCGCTCACCGCTTGTGGGCTGGTGTGAGGGCGACGAGAACGCGGCTGGTAGGCGGTGACCCCTTCAATCCGGAACCGTTTCACCAGCTGCTGGACCCAGGAGCGGGAGACTCCGTAATCGCGGGCGACCTCGCTTTTCGACCGTCCCTCGACCGTGACTGCGGTGATCACCAATTGAGCCTTCGACATTGCGCACCTCCGGATACGAGATGCCAACTATGTCCCGAGACACCTGCCAACCATGTCCTACAACCAGTCACCTCCGAGCGCCAGTGTTTCCCAGCTCAGGGAGCCCTCGAGCCCCAGTCAGCAGGCCTCCAAGGCCCAGGGTCAGCGGCCGTGCGGATTCTCAAGTTCCACCTCGCAGGGGCCCGCGATTGTCGCGGGAGTGGTGAGAATTTCTTCTGCAAGCGGCGTTTAGTTAAGCCTCTGCGCCTGAAGCCTGGTCGGGGCGCCGGCGTGCGCCGCCGCTGTTGTCGATTCTGACCCTTAGCTAGAGGGTCGAGCGCACGCGTTAAGGGTTTGTGGCCCGCACCATCGCAAGGTCAGAGGAGATCACGGGCCCGACGCCTATGAGTTCAGACGGGCCGGTCATGAGTGGTCCAAGGAGCCGCCCGACTTCAGGCCCGAGAACGGCCAGGGCCGCAACACTGTGCGCTTCGCTCTCCCACAAGTTGAGCACGAAGCGCTCTCCCTCGCCCAGATCCACAACGACGCTGCCCACGTAGCCGGGTTGGGCGGCGTGTGTCTCGTCGAACTGCTCCAGCTCTTCGCGCGATTGGGCGAGCTTGTCGGGCTCGAAGGCGTTGAGGCGCAGGACGGCATACATCAAGCTCGTCCTTGCTTGCAGACCGCGCGGAATGCGCCACGGCCGGTGGTCAAGGCGCTCACGCTGACAGCGCCTCTGGCTCGCGGTCGAGGTGGTCGGCGAGGAGTTCGGTGAGGGTGACCATCACCGACGGGTCCGGATCGGCTCGGCCCAGGCGCTCGGATGCCGAGCCGACTGACAAGCCGTCGGGACTGACCGCTGCCCCGACGTGGGTGAGCACGCTGCGGAGGTGTTCCGCGGCCCAGCTGGCGCCATATGGCGTGGGCGAGGCCGACAGCACGAGCACCGGCTTGCCCAGCATCACCGACTCGCCCCTGGGCCGGGAGAGCCAGTCAACGGCGTTGGCGAGCAACCCGGGAATGGTGCTGTTGTACTCGGGGGTGACGAGGACGACGAGGTCTGCTGTCGCCACAGCGCTGCGCAGGTCGCTGACAGGGTCTGGGGTGCCGGCCGCCTCGAGATCGCCGTCGTAGAACGGCAGTCGGGTGAGGTCGCTGATGACGCTGACCGCGTCGGTAGGGCGGAGCTCGGATACGAGGTGGGCGAGGCGCGTGTTCAAGGATCCCTGCCTGCTGGATCCCGAGATGACGAGGATGTTCATGGGCTCTGCTCTCTGGATGTTCATGGTGGTCTGCTTTCTGAGGGGCTGGCCGAAGCGGCACGCTTTGGAGTACCATTCCTTATGCGGATAAAGTTTATGCGCATAACTTAATTTTACGCAAGCGAAAGCAAAAAATGAACTTTGACCAGGCAGACTCCCTCAACGCCGCGATTCGCGCGATCGGCA
>JACCZJ010000098.1 GCA_013696065.1 Nocardioidaceae bacterium | reverse complement strand
GGTTGGACCCCCCGTCAAGGGAGCGGCAGTACGGCGTGGACGTGGCCACCATTGGAGCCGCTGCCGGCGCTCAGCATGCCACCCAGCTGAGCGGCTCGTTCCCTCATGGAGGCGATACCAACACCGGTCGACCAGGTGCCGGTCGAAGACCCGGCATCCGTCACGTCGATGACCAGCGCAGCAGCGTCGGCGTGCAGACGCACGGCCGCCGTGTCACAGCCGCTGTGGCGGGCCACGTTGGTGAGCGCCTCCATCACGATCCGGTACGCCGCCACCTCGACCGCCGCCGCCACATTCGGGGGCAGGGCGCGAGCGCTGATGGTGACCCGCAGCGGCCTCCCCTCAGCAGTCCGCAGCGCCAGGGCCTGCTGCCGAAGCGCCGGGACCATCCCCAGCTCGTCGAGCGCCGGCGGGCGCATGGCGTAGACAAGGCGCCGGATCTCCTCGATCGCGGTGCCCGTCTCGGCCCGAAGTGAGGTCAGCAGCGCGTCGGTGCCGTCAGGGTCGGAGCGCAGGCTGTTGCGAGCGGCGTCGGAGGTGAAGGCGATCCCCGACAAGCGCGGCCCGAGCCCGTCGTGGAGGTCACGGCGCAACCGCCGTCGCTCCTCTTCCAGGGCGGCGATGGTCTCCTCCCGCGACAGTTGCAGGTCGGCGGCCAGGCTGCTGGCACGTAGGGTCTGGGCCAGCAATGGAGCGACCAGCCGCAGCACGTGCTCGTCACCGGCCGACAGCCGCAGGTCACCGGCACGCAGACCCACGACCAACTCCCCCTGGCGTCCGTCGCCGAGTGCCAAAGTCAGCTGGCGGGTATGGGTGACCTCGGATCCCGACGCAACGAGAGGTACGCCGTCGACGTTGAGGGCGGCGTACGGCAGCACCAACGCCTTCCGGATGGCCCGCAGCGCCAGCACAGGGTCGTCGCCGATGCTGCTCACGACGTTCGTCGCCGCCCCGAGTGGGTCGGGCCGGTGTCCGAAGAGCAGCTCGTCGACGACGCCGCGCAGCATGAGCCGCAGGGGGTGGAACGTCGACGCAACAAGCAGCCCAGTGATGGCCAGCGCGCCCACCGCTGGCACTTCACCACTGAGGATCTCCAGCAGAGACGCCGCGGTCATGAAGCCGGCGACGTAGACGGCCCCGGTCAGGGAGAACACCACGCTGTGCACGACCAGTCCGCGGACGTCGATGACCTCGGGCCTGGCCACCCCGACGTACATGGCTGGTGCGAGGAGCACAAAGAGGGTGACCCCCACGACCGCACCCGTTGTCGTTGGCGCGGCGAAAGAGACCACCCCGGCCACCAACCCCGGGACGCCGACACCGAGGGACATCCACGCCAAGGCCCATCGGTCGCGCGCGGAGCTGCGCTCGATGCGCCACCACGTGTGAGCGATCAGGGCGAGCCCGACGACCAGCCCCAGCGTCGCGACCACGTCGATGTCTGACCATTGCGACACGGTCAGCACTCCCGCCCCGGCGATGGTGGCGAGCGCCACGAAGTCGACAGGGTGACGCCAGTCGGCCCGCGGGTACGTCGTCAGGGCGACGGGCAGCGCCAAGGCCGCTGCCGCGGTGAGCCCGACGCTCGCGGCGTCAGGGTGGCCGGTCGCACCAGCGACTGCACTGGCCACGATGATCACGCCACCCAAGGCCAGCAGCGATCCGGACAGCCAGACCCGCCGGGCCACTAAAAGCGCACCGCCCACCGCCATGGACATCCCGACGGCAGCCAGCGCGACCAGGATCGCGGCGGCGATCACGGCGACAGACCGAGCCCTCCCTCGCGGGCTCGGATGATCGCCTCAGTGCGGTCGGCGACCTCGAGCTTGGCGAAGACGTTCGTGAGGTGGTTGCTGACCGTCTTGGGCGAGAGGAAGAGCCGCTCGGCGATGGCCGCGGTCCGGCGTCCCGACGCCAGTAGGTCCAAGATCTCGTGCTCTCGCGCCGTCAGCTCGGGGAACGGCTCCGCGACGGGCACGGGCGGGGCAGCGAAGTAGTCGAGCACAAGACCCGCGATGCCGGGGCCGAAGATCACCTGACCCGCCATCACCGCATGGATGGCCCCGATGATCTCTCCCTGCTCGGCTCCCTTGAGCAAGTAGCCGCGGGCGCCCGCCTGCATGGCGGTCAGCACGGTGGCGTTGTCGTCGTACATGGTGAGCATGAGTACGGCGGTCTCCGGCGCTACCTCGCGGATCCGCCGGGTCGCCTCGACGCCTCCCAGACCGGGCATCCGGACGTCCATCAAGACGACGTCGGGGCGCAGCAGCTGCGCCTCGCGGACCGCGGCCTCCCCGTCGGGCGCCTCACCGACCACCTCGAGCCCGTCGATGGTGGCGAGCAGTGCTCGCAGGCCGCCGCGAACGACCGGGTGGTCGTCGGCGAGCACGATCCGCACCGTCATGTCCCCATCATGACGCCCACGAGTCCTCGGTGACCCGGGAAACCCTTCCCGAGAAACAGTGAGACTGCGGGAAGATGGACGGGCAAGACGGACCTGTTGTCGGGAACCGCGCCTGCGCCAGCGTGGAGTCATCCACTTCCCACCCAAGGAGTCTCGATGAGTCCCACCACTCCCCCTCAGAAGGTCGGCCTCGTGCTGGCCGGTCTGCTGAGCGCGGCCAACATCCCGAGCGTCTTCTTCCCCACCCCCGAGGGAGAGAACGGGCCGCCGCTGGCGATCCTGGTCGTCGGCTCGATCCTCGGCGCCATCGGACTGGTCGCCGTGATCATCGCCTGGCGCAGCGGAAACCTGGCGGCGATCCGGGTCGTTGCTGGCGCGCTGATCATCAACCTGCTGACCTCGTTGCCCGCTTTCTTCGTCGACGTCCCTGCGGGGATCAAGCTGCTGGTCGGGGTCGGTGTCTTACTGACGGTGCTCGCCATCACCTTGATGTTCTCCCCGTCGCGTCAGCCTGCGCCGGTGCTGGACTGAGGGGCCGACCATGATTGCTGTTGTCATAGTCCTGCTGGCGTTTCCGCTCGGCTACTTCCTCAAATCCCAGCTGGCCGCCAACACGGCGTACGCCATCGCGTATCTCTGGTCGTTCGCGTTCCAGACGCTGTACCTGCTGCTCGACTCACTCGGGCGCGGGAGCGCCCCAGCCTTCAAGGCT
>JACCZJ010000174.1 GCA_013696065.1 Nocardioidaceae bacterium | reverse complement strand
GCGGCATCGCCACATTGAGCCGTGAGCATCCGACAGCCGAGGCGATGCTGATCATGTTGGTGGATACGCCCGGAGTCGGTCCAGACGTCGTACGACGGCTGGCGGCTTCAGCGAACGCCACCACATTAATCCGGGCGTCCTATGACGGACAGCCGGGTCATCCCGTGCTGATCGGCCGAGCGCACTGGGCCAGTGCCCGGGCCGGGGCGCAAGGCGACGAAGGAGCGCGCGGCTATCTGGAGTCGGCCGGCGTGTCGCTGATTGAGTGCGGAGACCTAGGTTCCGGTGACGACGTCGACACCCCATGGGCCCTCGAACACTGGCGCCAAGGGGAAGCACCGAGTGGCACCTACCTCGGCTGATGTCGAGCGCAACCGTCAACGGTTATGAGCCCGCAGCGGCGGTGTGGACTGACGCCGCTGCAGGGGACAATGGGGTGATGACGACCACGGACCCTGCCCCGCGACCGCAGTGCGGCCACCGAGTTTCGCAAGGGGTCGCTCGGCTGGGAGCCCTTCAGCGGGTCTTTGGGTTGGGAGCATTCGACGTCGGGAGGCGGCACCGGTGACTCTTGAGCCTCCCGTCACATCCGCTGGTCATCTCGCGGAGTTGCTCTCCGAGACGGGCTATCTCGTCGACGAGGGCCTCGCGACGATCGGCTATCTCGCGCTGGCGATGCAGCGACCCCTGCTGCTGGAGGGGGAGCCCGGAACCGGCAAGACCGCGCTCGCGGAAGCGATCGCCGAAGGGCTTGGCTTGCGGCTGATCCGGTTGCAGTGCCACGAGGGGATCGACGCGAGCCAGGCGCTGTACGACTGGGACTTCGCGCGCCAGATACTGCATCTGCGTACGGTCGAGGCGACGCGGGGCGACGAGGCGATCGACCAGGCCGAGGTGGAGAAGTCGCTCTTCGACGAACGGTTCCTGCTGGCCCGTCCGATCGTACAGGCGCTGCGCGAGAGTCCCGTCGTGTTGCTGATCGACGAGATCGACCGGGCCGACGACGAGTTCGAGGCGTTCCTGCTCGAGGTGTTGTCGACCAACCAGGTGACGATCCCCGAATATGGCACCATCACGGCCGCCACCCCCCCGATCGTCATACTCACGTCCAACCGCACCCGGGAGGTTCACGACGCCCTCAAGCGACGTTGCCTCTACCACTGGGTCGACCACCCCGGCCTGCAGCGAGAGATCGAAATCCTACGGCGGCGCCTGCCCGACGTACCCCTCCAGCTCGCCGAGCAGGTAGCCCGAGCCACCAGCCGGCTGCGTGATCGCGGCGACCTGGTGAAGCCTCCGGGGGTGGCCGAGACGCTCGACTGGGCAAGGGCGTTGCACACATTGGGCAGCGCCGAGCTCAACCTGGAGACGGCTGCGACCACCTTGGGCGCGGTGCTGAAGTATCGCGAGGACGCTCAGCGCGTGCGTGCCTCTCTCGACAAGCTCTTGATGAGTTGACATGCGCAGCTCCATGGCAGGTGCCCGGGTCTCAACCGAGCGTGTCCTGGTCGAGCCCCACTCTCCCCGACTCGGCCGTTGGGACGATAGTGGCCCAGATACACCACCAGGAGTGCAACTTCGTCACAACTCACGCCTGGCTGATGCGGTGAAGGGCCGGCCATGACGTCCCTGGAGCGCCCGCCACAGCACACCCGGCGCCCGCCCCATGGAAGCGTAAAACACTCTGCTGAGGAGGTTTTGGCGGCGTTCGCGGTTGCGGTCAGGGCAGCAGGCGTGCCCGTGACGGTGGACCGCAGCCAGGCTTTCCTGCGGGCGGCCGCCACCGTCGGCGCCGACAACCAGGTTGCGGTCTTTTGGGCCGGACGCGCCACCTTGTGCAGCTCACAGGACGACCTCGACCGCTACGCCCACGTGTTCGCCGCTTGGTTCAGCGGGGATTCACCGAGGCACGGCGAGCCGAGCGAGTCGCCCCGAAGAATTTCACAAGCGGACCTGGCCGAAGATGAGGGCGGGGAGGGAGACGCCGCTGCGGAGGAGGCCGCGCTGCGGGTGGCGGCCAGCTCGACTGAGGTGCTGCGCCATCGTGACGTGGCCGAGCTTGACGCTGCCGAGCGGGCGGCATTGGGCGCACTGTTCGAGACCCTGAGACCGCGTGCGCCCAGGCGGCTGTCGGCGCGGCGGCGACCGGCAAGGCGTGGCGCCGTCGACGCCCGCCGCACGATGCGTGAGCAGTTACGACGAGGTGGTGAGCCGGTCACGCTGGAGTTCAGACGGCGTACCACTCGCTGTCGCCGAGTCGTCGTCCTCGTCGACGTCTCCGGATCGATGAGCCCGTATGCCGACAGCCTGCTGAGGTGGGCGCACACCATGTCTTCGGTCAACAAGCAGGGCACCGAGGTGTTCACGGTGGGCACCCGCCTCACCCGCGTCACAGCAGCGATGCGGCTCCGAGAAGGCGATGCCGCCGTATCGGCGGCCGGTCAAGCAGTGCCCGACTGGTCGGGAGGCACCCGGCTCGGGGAGTCGCTGCAGGTCTTCCTCGACCGGTGGGGGCAGCGGGGCGTCGCCCGGGGCGCCGTCGTGGTGATCATGAGCGATGGCTGGGAGCGGGGTGACAGCTCTTTGCTCGGGGAACAGATGCAGCGTCTCGCACGGCTGGCGCATCGGGTGGTGTGGGTCAATCCGCATGTGGGCAAGGCAGGCTATGCGCCCGTGCAGAGTGGGATTGTTGCGGCGCTGCCATTTGTTGACGATCTGGTGGCCGGTCACACCCTGGCTACATTCGAGCGAGTGCTGGAGGTCATTGCTGATGCGTGATGTGTTGGCCAAGCTGCTGCCCTGGTGGCAGACCGGCGACTCGGTCGGCGTCGGCACGGTGATCGCCACCTTCCAATCCGCTCCTCGGCTGCCTGGGGCCTCGATGCTGGTGGGGCCGGCAGGCGAAGCGGTCGGATCGGTGTCGGGTGGGTGTGTCGAGGGAGCCGTCTACGAGCTGGCCGAGCAGGTGCTGGCAGACCGTGTCCCGGTGCTCCAGCGCTACGGCGTGAGTGACGAGGACGCGTTCACGGTCGGCCTGACCTGCGGAGGAATCCTCGACGTTTTCGTCGAGGTCGTCGACCAGCAGAGCTTCCCCGAGTTGGGCGAAGTGGCGGCCGACATCGAGGCCGGGCAGCCGATCGCCGTAGCCACGGTCATCTCCCACGACGACGCGTCGTGGGTGGGGAGG
The DNA here is from genome assembly GCA_013696065.1 of Nocardioidaceae bacterium. Classification (GTDB taxonomy): domain Bacteria; phylum Actinomycetota; class Actinomycetes; order Propionibacteriales; family Nocardioidaceae; genus JACCZJ01. The sequence continues at coordinate 1,866 of JACCZJ010000174.1, read as the reverse complement.
CGGTTGATCATCCGACCTGAAGACCATCGCACGCCCACGTTGGGATCGCTCGGGTCGGCAAGAGCCGACGAGGCGGTGGCGGCCGACGCACGCGGCCTGTTGGCGGCCGGACGCAACGAGACCTTGCATTACGGACCCGACGGTCAACGACGCGGTGACGGCATGGCGGTGTTCCTGTCGTCGTATGCTCCCAAGCCGCGGATGCTGGTCTTCGGCGCCATCGACTTCGCCGCCGCAGTTGCTCGGGTCGGTTCCTTCCTCGGTTACCACGTCACTGTGTGCGACGCGCGGCCCGTCTTCGCGACGGCATCGCGCTTCCCCGATGCCGACGAGGTTGTCGTCAAGTGGCCGCACAAGTTCCTGGTCGAGCAGGTGGAGGGGGGTCGCATCGACGGCCGTACGGTGATCTGTGTTCTCACGCACGACCCCAAGTTCGATGTGCCCGTGCTCGAGACCGCGCTGCGCCTCCCCGAGGTGGCGTATGTCGGGGCCATGGGTTCTCGCCGCACTCACAACGATCGGATGGCGCGGCTCAAGGAGGCCGGGTTGACCGACGACGAGCTGGGTCGGCTCTCCAGTCCCATCGGGCTCGACCTCGGTGCCCGCACCCCGGAGGAAACCGCCATCAGCATCGCGGCCGAGATCGTGGCGGTGCATTGGGGCGGCCACGGTGACCGCCTGTCCAAGGCCGAGGGACCCATTCACCACGCCGAGCACCGCGACTGACTTGTCAGAAGCTGAGACGGCTATAGCAAGCCCAGCTTCTGACAAGTCGATGAGGGTGGTCTCCGCGGGAACGGTCCGAGAAGTCCAGGTGAACTCTGCCAATTCGACGTGACTCTCGCAGGCGAGTGAAGTTTTCTGTAACTGTGCCAGAACTCAACCGACGTACCTTTCTCACCGCCACTGCCGCCACTGCGGCCACTGCGGCGGCAACCGCCGTCGCGGGTCGCTCAACGGCTCAGGCCCTGGAACAGGCGACCACCAGCCTGTACTTCCGGCATGGGGTGGCATCAGGAGACCCGCTGCCTACCCGGGTCGTCCTCTGGACGCGTATCACCCCTTCTGCATCGCTGCCCCCTGGGGTGGGAGGTGGCCCCACCGTCTCAGGGTCGTGGGAGGTCGGCAGGGACCAGGCCTTCGAGCGGGTGGTCGACTCCGGCACCTTCACCACGTCGCCGGTGAGTGACTACACCGTCAAGGTCGACGCCGGCGGGCTGCAGCCTGACACCGCCTACTACTACCGGTTCATCTTCAAGGGCATCTCCAGCCGCATCGGTCGGACCCGCACAGCGCCTGCCCTGTCCGCTACGCCTGACAATCTGCGTTTCGGAGTGGTGTCGTGCTCCAACCTGCAAGCCGGTTTCTTCTCTCCCTACCGACACCTGGCTTCCCGCAACGACCTGGACGCGATCCTGCATCTCGGTGACTACCTCTACGAATACGGTCCAGGCGAATACGGATACGGCAACAGCGACGTGGACATCCGCTCGCACGTCCCTGCGCACGAGATGGTGTCGCTGCGCGACTACCGGCAGCGGCACGCCCAATACAAGCAGGATGTCGACCTCCAGCGCCTGCACGCCAAGCTGCCCTTCATCGCGACCTGGGACGACCATGAGAGCGCCAACGACGCCTACCGCGGCGGCGCTGAGAACCATTCACCCGAAACCGAGGGTGACTGGCAAAGCCGTAAGGCGTTCGCACACCAGGCCTACGACGAGTGGATGCCGACGCGTATGTCGGGCACCGCCAAGTCGGGAGACGGCGACCATCTCTATCGTGGCCTTCGTTTCGGGACGTTGGCCAATCTGTCGATGCTGGACCTGCGCAGCTACCGGTCCAAGCAGGTGGAGCAGTCGGAAC
>JACCZJ010000141.1 GCA_013696065.1 Nocardioidaceae bacterium | reverse complement strand
CCACCAGGTTGTCCTCGGTGATGACCGGCTGCGGCGGGAACGACACCACCTGCTCGCGGAGGTCGATCTGGTATCGGACCCGGTCGACAAACGGGGTCACGATGTTCAGCCCCGCGGTCAACGTGATCCGGTATTTGCCGAACCTCTCCACGATCCCCGCATACGCCTGCGGAACGATGCGTACCGCCTTGAGCAGCACGACGATCGCCAGTATGACGATGATCCCTAGTGTGATCCACACGAACATCTGTTGACTCCCCTGTCGCTGATCTGGTGGATGTGCGCTGGTTTGCCGAGACCGATGTGAACTTGCTATGGAATCGGATAGACGACAGCGGTGGCGCCGTCGATCTGCGAGACCGCCACCTTGCTGCCCGGCTCGATCACGTGAGATTCCTCCAGGGCCCGCGCTGACCAAACCTCGCCACTGAGCTTGACCCTGCCGGTGTGGGCCGTCACCCGTTCGAGCACCAGGCCGCTCTTGCCAACGAGCGCCTCTGGTCCGTTCTGCAACGTTGGCCCAGCGTGCAGCCGGCGCACGATAGTCGGACGCACGAACGCGATTAGGGCGACTGAGACAGCGACGGCGATGAGCACTTGAGCGACGACAGGCAGGCCCAGCAAAGCCATCAGACAACCGGCGCCCGCCCCGACGGCCAACATGAGCAGCGCAAAGTCCATCGTGGCCATCTCGGCGCCAGCCAGCAGGAGAGCCGCAATCAGCCAGGTTTGCCAAGCGTGCGATTGCAGCCATTCCATACGGTCGACACTATCCGACAGCACCCACGAATCAGCGGCGGTGCGCGCTCGACCTGCGACGCGCGCTGAAACGTCCGTCAGTCTCAGTGAGCTCCAGGCCCATCCCGAAGGTCTGCGACAGCGCGGCCTCAGTCAGCGCGCTTCGCAGTGGTCCAGCGGCAACGATCTCGCCGCCTCGCATCAGCAACACATGAGTGAATCCGGGCGGTATCTCCTCGACGTGATGGCTCACCAAGACGGTGGCGGGCGAGGCCGCGTCGGCGGCGAGCACCGACAAGGTGCTGACCAGATCCTCTCGCCCACCAAGGTCCAAACCTGCGGCCGGCTCGTCCAGCAGCAAGAGCTCGGGATCGGTCATCAGGCTCCGCGCGATCTGCACGCGTTTGCGCTCGCCCTCACTCAAGGTGCCGAACGTTCTGCTCGCGAGATGAGCGACTCCCAGCTCGGACAGCAAAGATGCGGCTCGCGTGTGGTCCAGGTCGTCATACATCTCACGCCAACGACCAAACACGGCATATGACGCGGAGACGACGACATCCTTGACCTTTTCTGCCGGTGGGATGCGGTCGGCCAGCGCGCTGCTCGTCAGGCCGATGCGCGGGCGCAGTTCGAACACGTCGACCGTGCCCACGACCTCACCGAGCAATCCGACAACGCCCTCCGTCGGATACAGGTGGGCACTCAGAATCTGCAGCAAGGTCGTCTTGCCGGCTCCGTTGGGTCCGAGGACGACCCAACGCTCGTCCGCCCTGACTTCCCACGAGACGGATTTCAAGAGCCGGCTCCCGCCGCGGACGACCGAAACGCCAGCCAGCTCTACCACCGTCTCGGGCATGGGCACTCCTCGCTGACTTCGGGGGATGTTCGCTCCAAACCTATTGCACCAGCCATGTCGGCGAGAGCCTCGTAGGCTCTTGCCGTGTTGGTTGTCCCTGATGCTGGACGCATTTCCTGCTGGCTCAACGCGTGGCTCGCTGGACACGAGTCGACCGATCACGTCATCGACGCCGTGTCCTGGGGAGATCGTCGCGTTGAGTTCATCAGTGTGGGGACTCGCGAGTGTCTATCGGTGGCGCTCCTGCTCGGAGAGCTGCGGCGCCTCCGTGTGAGCCGGGTCAGCCTGGCATTGCCCAGACCGGGCAACCCTCTCGGCCTCGGGGGACCCAGCGAGTTCAACGCAGCCGCACTCGAGGCAGGCGCTGCCATCGTCCTCCACGGTCCTGGCACAGGCTTTGTGCCGGCTCGTCGAGGCAGCGTGACGTCGTGGGTCGGCGCACCTGCCACCCCTCCGCCATACCTGCCCGACATGCAACAGGCCGACCGAGATTTACGGGGCGCTCTGCTGGACACCGCCGAACGGTTGGCTGAACTCGACGTCGCGTCATGGAGTCCGGAGGCTGCCGATGCGGTGATGAACCTGCGGGTCGCTGGGCAGCTCGACAGTCCGATGGCATTGCCGTCGCCAGCAGCTACCCGTATGACGATCAGCGCCCTGCGCTGCAACGCGATCGTGCAACTGGCCTTGCGTGATCACGGTGGCGCCGCCACGAGCAATGAGATGTCTGCACGCAGTCAGGCACTGCGACCACTCGAACGGGCGTCTCATGCCGCGATAGTGGCGGCCTGCTCCTCGCTCGACGGTCGCTAGCGTGGCTTCTCAATGAACCAAGAACAAAACCCCACAGTGCTGATCACCGTGACCGGCAAGGACAGGCCGGGAGTCACGGCAGCCATATTCGAAACCCTGGCGCGCTTTGCGGTGTCAGTCGTAGACATGGAACAGATCGTGTTGCGGGAGCGGTTGATCTTGGGAATCTTGATCACCGCCCCGCGCGACATCGCGAAGCTCGCGGACGCCGTCGAGTCCACGGTCGCGGATCTGGACTTGGATGTCGAGGTGGCGCGAGGCGAGGGTGACAACGAGCGCCGAAAGGAAGGGCGCGCCCTGGTGACTGTGTTGGGGCGGCCCCTCCCGCCCGCGGCCGTCTCGGCAGTCACCGGGCGGATAGCAGACACCGGCGCCAACATCGACCGGATCGTTCGGATGGCGCGCTACCCGGTGACGGCGATCGAATTCCAGATCTCCGGAGCCGACTTCGCCAGGCTGCGGACAATGCTCGCCCAGGAGGCAGTCCGTCAGCACGTCGACGTGGCGGTGCAGCGCGCAGGGTTGGTGCGACACGGCCGCAGGTTGCTGGTGCTCGATGTCGACTCGACTCTCGTGCAGGGTGAGGTGGTCGACATGCTCGCAGAGCACGCCGGGGTAGGTCAGGAGGTCGCCGTCATCACAGAACGCGCGATGCGCGGCGAGCTGCGCTTTGAGGCCTCGGTGCGCGAGCGGGTCAGGCTGCTCGCTGGGCTCGACGCCACCGCCCTCGATGCCGTCTACGAAGCGATGGAGCTTGCACCCGGAGCGAGGACCCTGGTGCGCACCCTCAAGCGGCTGGGCTACCGGCTGGCAATCGTCAGTGGCGGATTCAGCCAGCTCACCGATAGGTGGGTACGAGACCTGGAAATCGACTACTCACGAGCCAACGAGTTGGAGATTGTCGAAGGCCGGCTCACCGGCAAGATCGTGGGCCCCGTGGTCGACCGCGCCGGCAAGGCCCAGGCACTGCAGCAGTTTGCGGCCGACTCCAAGATCCCCCTGGACCGGACCATCGCGGTCGGGGACGGCGCCAACGACCTGGACATGCTCGCGGTTGCCGGCCTGGGGATCGCTTTCAACGCCAAACCTGTGGTGAGAGACGCGGCCCACACGGCGCTGAACGTTCCCTATCTCGACGCGATCCTGTATCTGCTGGGAATCACCCGTGAGGAGATCGAGGCGGCCGACGCCGCGGCGGCGGGTACGTCTTAGGTTGCGGCAGATAGCCCCGTCCTTAGGCGCCCATGGCGTGATAGCCGCCGTCGACGTGCACGATCTCACCCGTGGTCTTGGGGAAGAAGTCGCTCAGCAGTCCAACCACGGTGCGAGCGGTGGGTTCGAGATCGTCCATGTCCCACCCCAGCGGTGCCCGCTTCTCGAACTCCCCCTCGAACAGCTCGAAGCCGGGGATCGCCTTGGCCGCCATGGTCTTGAGGGGGCCGGCGCTCACGAGATTGGAGCGAATTCCGTGCGGGGCGAGATAGCGGGCGAGATAGCGGTTCCCTGACTCCAGGGCGCCCTTGGCGAACCCCATCCAGTCGTAGCCGGGCCAGGCCACGGAGGCGTCGAACGTCATACCTACGATGCTGCCGCCGTCTTTCATCACCGGCAGGCAGGCCTTGGCCAACGAGGGCAGCGAGTATGCCGATACCTGCACGGCCTGTGCCACATCGGACCACGGGCCCTCGAGGAACTTGCCGCCCAAGATGGTCTTCGGGTTGCCATAGGCGATCGAGTGGACTACTCCGTCGAGACCATCGACATGTTCGGTGATCTGGTCGGCGAGATCCGCGAGATGGTCGTCGTCGGTCACGTCGAGTTCGAGCACCGGCGGCTTCTCGGGGAGCCTGCCGGCGATGCGCTTGGTAATGCTGAGCGCCCGCCCGAAGTTCGAGATGAGCACGGTGGCGCCCTGCTCCTGAGCGACCTTCGCGGTGGCAAAGCCGATCGACTGCTCGAGCGTGACTCCGGCGACCAGGATGCGCTTGCCCTCGAGGATTCCCATCTGATGTGACCCTTCTTGTCGTCTTGTCGTCTTGTCGTCGTCGAATGAGTGTTAGTGGCCCATGCCGAGTCCGCCATCGACCGGGATCACGGCGCCGGTGATGTACGCCGCTTCGTCCGATGCCAGCCAGCGCACCACCGCCGCGACCTCGTCGCTGGTGGTGAACCTCCCGAGGGGGATGGCCTTGAGATAGTCGGCCTTCTTGTCGTCGGGCAACTCGGTGGTCATCTCGGTCTCGACGAAGCCGGGCGCCACGACATTGGTGGTGATGGAGCGGCTGCCGAGCTCGCGCGCCATGGAACGTGCCATGCCCACCAGTCCGGCTTTGCTGGCGCCGTAGTTGACCTGGCCGGCAGAGCCGAGCAGCCCCACCACCGACGAGATCAACACGATGCGGCCCCGCTTGAGCCGCAGCATGCCCTTCGCGGCCCGCTTCGCCACCCGGAAGGACCCCGTCAGGTTCGTGTCCAGCACCGTGGACCAGTCCTCCTCCGACATACGCAGGAGCAGCGTGTCGCGCGTGATGCCGGCGTTGGCGACCAACACCTCGACCGGTCCGTGTTCTGCCTCGATCTCAGTGAACGCGGCATCGACCTCGTCGGGGTTGGTGACGTCGCACCTGACTGCGAGGAACCCAGCCGGCGGCTCCCCCGAGCGGTAGGTGATGGCGACCTGGTCACCCGCGTCGACGAAGGCCTGCGCGATCGCGCGCCCGATGCCGCGGTTGCCACCGGTCACCAGCACCGATCTGCTCACTGACTCTCCTTCATCTTCATCGCGGGACGGCGCCTGACGCTACCGCGTGGGTGTGTGAGGCACGAAACTCGGCAGCTCTCACGGGTCACGCCATGAGTCGCTGCGATCACTCGTCGTCTTCGAGCCTGAAGCCGACTTTGAGGCCCACCTGGAAGTGTTCTACCTGATCGTCGACCACTTGACCTCTCACCTGGGTGACCTCGAACCAGTCGAGATGACGCAGGGTGCGGCTGGCTCGCTGCACGGCATTGCGGATGGCGTCGTCGATGCCGGTGGGAGACGTGCCGACGATCTCGGTGACCCGATAGGTGCGGTTGGACATGCGAACTCCTTATGCATGGTTGGAGGGCTGGCGCACCCATCATGACCGGTTGCGCTGCCTCGAGCAGGGTGGGACCGACCGGACGTGTTCCCGCCCGCGCAGCGACGTAGTCTGGAAGCGAGGAGATTTCCCGTGAACCAGCAAGACAATCCTGTCGCCATCACATCGGTTCGACCGGCGCGCAGTGTCGACATCCGACGACGTCAGACCCGTTATCTGCTGTCGATGGGAGTCCGCACGATCTGCTTCGTTCTTGCGATCGTCACCACGGGGCCGCTGCGTTGGTTCTTCGTCGCGGGAGCAGTGATCTTGCCGTATATCGCCGTGGTTCTCGCCAACGCCACCGATCACCGCGGGTCGACCGGCCCCATCCCGTATGTCGCCGATCAGAAGCCGCAGATCGAAGGACCTAAGCCCGCAACTGGTCCGCTTCCCTGACGTGAACTCGCGAAAAAGCGCACATTCCGCGTGACCGACTCAGACGAGCCGATGTGTTCGGCGAAGGGCTGCACGCAACGAGCCACGGTGGCTCTGCTGTGGAACAACCCCAAGATCCACACCCCAGAACGACGTAAGACCTGGCTAGCCTGCGCCGACCACGAAGAGAACCTGACGCAGTTCTTGGCCGCGCGCAGCTTCATGCGAGACACCCAACCCATCTGAGGCCGGCAGGGTCAGCCGCCGATCGCACTCATGGGACGCGCAGGCTGCAGGAACGACGGGTCGTCGATGCCATGGCCAGGCCGCTTGTTCCACATCGCGGCTCGCCAGCGGTCAGCGATCTCCTCGTCGTCGGCGCCCCTGCGCAGCGCCGTACGCAGGTCCGACTCCTCGCGGGCGAAGAGACAGTTGCGGATCTGGCCATCGGCGGTGAGCCGGACCCGGTCACAGTCACCACAGAACGGGCGAGTGACGGACCCGATGACACCGACGGTCGCCGGTCCCCCGTCAACCAGGAACAGCTCGGCCGGCGCGCTGCCTCGCTCGTCGGGGTGTTGGGTGAGGTCGAAGACCAGCTTGAGTGAGGCCAAGATCTCGTCGGCGGTGACCATGGCCTCGCGGCTCCACCCGTGCTGGGCGTCCAACGGCATCTGCTCGATGAACCGCAGCTCGTAGCCTCGCTGGAGGCACCACTGCAACAACTCAGGGGCCTGGTCCTCGTTGTGGCCGCGCAAGAGAACCGCGTTGACCTTGACCGGGTTGAGGCCAGCGGCAGCGGCAGCCTCCAGACCCTTCACCACGTCCCCGAGTCGGTCGCGTCTGGTGATCACGGCGAAGGTGTCGGGCCGGATGGTGTCGAGACTCACATTTACCCGGTCGAGGCCGGCGGCCGCCAGCGCAGGTGCGACCTTGTCGAGGCCAAGGCCGTTGGTGGTGACAGCGATGCGGGGACGCGGCTTCAGCGCCGCGGTGCGCGTCACGATGCCGGCAAATCCCCGCCGGATGAGTGGCTCACCGCCGGTGAATCGGATCTGCTCGACGCCGAGGCGCTCGACTGCGATCGTGATGAGGCGAACCACCTCGTCGTCTGTCAGCACGCCGGGTGTGGGCAGCCAATCGAGACCCTCGGCCGGCATGCAGTAGGAGCAGCGCAGGTTGCACCGGTCGGTCAGCGAAACCCGCAGGTCGGTGCCAACTCGCCCGTACTGGTCGAGCAACGGCAGTTGGCTCGGAGCAGGACTCGGCATCTCGTCAGTCTACGTGAGCGGTTGTGGCCCGCTCCGCGTCGTCTCCCCTCGCAAGCTATCGCGATCGAGGCTCCGGTCTCATTGCGCCTCCATACCTATGAGTACGCGAAGGTCTGCAGATCGGTTGGTGTAGACAACCGGGTGCTAGGCGTGGTGTGTGAGAGCGACCGGCTGCTGCTCACGTCGAGTCCGATCTAGGAGATGGAGAGTTGCCCGACCTCCGGGCAGTCCCGTTAGGACACAGCCGGTGAGCCCATCGGATCCACGATGCACCGTGCTTCACGGTGCCGACGGTGGTGGTGTGGCGCCTCATGGAGGGAGGGCATGCCAGAAATCCTGTGAACATTCTGCGTGCAGACCCCGTGCGCGTGCGGGCAGAGCGACTCACAGGCGGGAAACTGCGGCCACCCGGCACCGAAGGCGAAGCCGGAAGCCGCGCGCAGGGCATGGGCGAATCCGAGCGCGCCGATTCCCCCCACGATCAGGGTCAGCCAATCCATCACTCTCAGAGGCTCACGGGCCATGAGGTAATCGCGTGCAACGTGCCGGCTGCTGCAACGAGGGCATTTTTTCGCTGAGTTGGCGAGTGCACGGAATCGGCGTGGCCTACCAACTGCCACGCCAGTAATCGCTGCTTCGGGCTCGGCCCGCCTTCCCCCTGTGCAGGATGGCCCATCACGCTTTCTGGTTCACCTCGATCCGTGAAGGGTCGCAGGACACGTGTGCTATGTGCGTTCGGACGTGAGCCGCGCCTTTGACGCTCAGATATATTTCGCGGTTGCCAGTGGAGCAACAAGGCAGTGCGGAAACGGCCCTGGCTACGGGTTAGGTTTGACTTGTTGTGTTGCGCTTCCTTCTTACCCGGCGCTGGTTGGGACTTCTGATGGCTGTCCTCGTCATCGGTGCAGTCTGCCTGCAGCTGGGCCGGTGGCAGTTCAGTCGATATGGCGATCGGCAGGGCTCGAACGAGACCGTGCGCGCCAACCTGAAAGCTGATCCGGTCCCGGTGTCGGCGGTGCTGGATTCTTCGTCCGGACCCGCCGCCGACGAGGAGTGGCGGGTGGTCGAGGCGACCGGCAGCTACGACGTCGAAAACCAGATGTTCGTTCTCTACCGCACCCAGGACAGTCAACCAGGAGTCGACGTTGTGGTGCCGCTCGTGACCGAGTCGGGTACGGCGTTGATCGTTGACCGGGGCTGGATCGCGACTACGGCCAATGGCAACGTGACACCGAATGCACCGCAACCTCCCACTGGTGAGGTCACCGTGACCGGCTGGGTTCGCCGCGACGCTGAGGGAGACAGCAGCAAGGTCGCCGCCTCGACCGGCACGATGCGGGCCATCTCGTCGCAAGAGATCGAGCAGTCGCTGCCCTATGACGTCTACGGCGGCTTCGTCGAGTTGACCGACGAAGAGCCCCAGGGGACACCGGCACCCGCGAAAGCCGAACCTCCGGATGTCGGCTCAGGGCCACACTTCTTCTACGGACTCCAGTGGTTCTTTTTCGCCTTGCTGGCGCTGGCGTTCTGGGGCTACTTCGCCTGGTCGGAGTGGACGGAAACTCAGAAGCTCGCTGGGAGCCCCGCCTCTACCGAAGCTGGGCTCCCGGCCGCTTAGTGATGCAGCTGTCCGCGGATCGCACCAGCCGGGAACCGCTCGTTGTGGACATTGAAGTAGAAGCGCCGGGGGTGTTGGCGAATGTTGCGGATCAGACGTGCGCGCACGCCTGTTGCGCAGTTGCGCCCGTCGGTGACAGACCCGGTGAGATCGATGACTACATCCCCGTTCACTCCTGGCCGGCCGCGGTGGATATGCGCCGCCACTGGTCTGCCGATTCGTTCCCAGCTGACGCGCGCGCAGACTCGATTGTCTGCTGGCCGGAGTCTTACGACGGCGCGGCCGATGCCATTGCGGTCACCGTTGGGATCTTCCTTCTCACCAGTAAGTCTCGCGACCACCCTCGACACGGCTAGTGACTGCCCGATCTCGCTGGAAGCTCCACGTGTGGCGCTGCCGCCTGCCTCGGCCGGGCCGGTGAGTCCAGCGGCCAGGATGAAGCTACTGGCAAACAGTGTCACCCCGCGTAGGCGCGCCTTCTTGAAAGCTGGGATTTCTGATTCTGGCATGTCTTTCCTTTCGATATGGGAGAGGGCCATCCTCGCAACCGGTCACTACTGCGGCATCGTCCATTGGTGCTAGTACCTCGCGACCAGAGGCGGAAAAGGAGTTATAGAGAGCGGGTGATGCCGCCGTCGACCGGGAGCATGACGCCGGTGATGTAGGCCGCCGCAGGTGACAGCAGAAAGGCCGCGGCTCGCCCGAATTCAGCGGGCTCACCATAACGCCGCAAAGGTATGGCGGCCTGCGTGTCTCGACGGCTCGCCTCAGCATCGCCGCTCATCGCGTCCAACTCGCGCACGCGCTCGGTGTCAACCCGTCCAGGCAGCAGGCCGTTGACGCGAATACCCCGTGGACCTAGCTCATCGGCCAGGTTCTTGGCCACCATGGCGAGGCCGGGTCGCAGACCGTTCGAGATGGCTAACCCGCCGATGGGCTGCTTGACGGACGTGGAGAGCACGAGCGCCAACGAGCCGCCCTCCCCCAACTCCCCCGCGATGGCTGTGCAGAGGCGGATGGCTCCCATGAATATCGTCTCGAACGACGTACGCCACTCGGCCTCGGGCCTGCTCATCACACTTCCGGCCGGTGGGCCGCCGACGCTGATCAGAGCACCGTCGAGCCGACCGAACGTGTCCTGCGCCGCCTTGATCAGAGCCGAGGCAGTGTCCGGGTCGGCGTTGTCGGCGACGACCCCGGTGACCTTGTCTGCCCCGAGGGTCTGCACGCATTCATCGACGCCGGCCTTGGAGCGAGACGAGACGACGACGCGGGCGCCCTCCTGGACCAGGATCTCCGCGGTAGCCCGACCGAGGCCCCGGCTTGCGGCGGTGACGATGTAGACGCGGTCGGCGAGAAGGAGATCCATGTTCCCCATCCTGCCAAACCCACTTGTCCGCAGCTGAGGCTGCTCTGGCAGTCCCAGTTGCGGACAAGTCGGGGCGGGGGGTGCCGCGAGGGGGCTGCGGCTAGCGCAGAGCCAACTCCGCCTCGTCTTGCTCGGCGAACTGGGTGCGATAGAGGTCGCGGTACAGCCCGCCAGCTGCGAGCAGCTCGGCGTGTGTGCCGCTCTCGGCAACGCGACCCGCATCGATGACGAAGATCCGGTCAGCGCCCCGCACCGTCGAGAGGCGGTGTGCGATCACGATGGAGGTGCGGCCCTCGAGCGCGGTGTCGAGCGCCCGCTGCACCGCCGCCTCCGACTCGCTGTCGAGGTGAGCTGTGGCTTCGTCGAGCACGATGATGCGAGGCGCCTTGAGCAGGAGGCGCGCGATGGCGAGGCGTTGCCGCTCACCACCACTGAGGCGGTAGCCCCTGTCCCCCACGACCGTGTCGAGCCCTTCGGGGAGAGACGTGACGAGATCCCAGATCTGTGCGGCTTGCAGCGCGGCCACCATCTGCTCCTCGGTCGCGTCGGGCCGCGCGTAGACCAGATTGGCCCTCATCGTGTCGTGAAACATGTGAGCGTCCTGGGTGACATAGCCGACTGCTCCGTGGATGGATTCCTGAGTCAGGTCCCGGACATCGTGGCCGCCGAGGACAACGGACCCGCCGGTAACGTCGTACAACCTGGCCACCAGGTGGGTGAGCGTAGTCTTGCCGGCGCCGGACGGTCCGACGAGCGCCACCATCTGACCAGCCTCAACCGACAAGTTGACGTCATGCAGGACCTGCTGGTTGGCCAGTCCCTCAGCACCGGAGACGATCTCCAGGCTTGCCAGCGAGATCTCGTCGGCGGTCGGATAGCGGAAATCCACATGCCTGAACTCGACCGAGGCAGGCGAGCCGCCGAGCCCGACCGCAGCCGGCTTGTCCTGGATCATCGGCTCCAGGTCCAAGATCTCGAACACCCGCTCGAAGGACACGAGGGCAGTCATCACGTCGACCCGCACGTTGGAGAGCGCTGTCAGGGGGCCATAGAGGCGCCCCATGAGGGCCGCAAGAGCCACCAGCTCCCCAGGCGAGACCGAGCCAGAGATCGCCAGGTGGCCGCCGACGCCGTAGACGAGAGCGGTCGCCAGCGAGGCGACGAGAGTGAGAGCGCTGAAGAAGATGCGGCCCGTCATAGCGATCTTGATGCCGAGGTCTCGGACCGTCGCCGCCTTGTCCGCGAACTGCTCCTGTTCTTGGTCAGGACGCCCGAAGAGCTTGACCAACATGGCGCCACCCACATTGAACCGCTCGGTCGTGATGGACGACATGGCCGAGTTGGTCTCCATCTGCTGACGCGTGAGACCAGACAGCTTGCGCCCCGCCCATTTGGCGGGCAGCACGAAGACGGGCAACATCAACAGCGCAAGCAGCGTGATCTGCCAACTCAAGATGAGCATCGCCACGGTGACCAGGACCAGGCTGATCACGTTGCTGACGACACCGGAGAGCACCGACGTGAAGGCACGTTGTGCGCCGATGACGTCGTTGTTCAAGCGTGAAACCAGTGCGCCGGTGTGGGTGCGAGAAAAGAAAGCGAGCGGCATTTTTTGCACATGTTGGAACACCTGGGTGCGGAGGTCGTAGATCAACCCCTCCCCGATCCGGGAGGAATACCAGCGTTGCGCCAGCGTCAACAAGGCTTCGCCAACAGCGATCGCTGCCACGACGAGAGCCAAGGTGGTGACGAGGCCGCCGTTGTCTTTGAGTACGCCGTCATCCACGATCTTGGCGAAAAGCAAGGGTGACGCGACCACCAAGACGGCGTCCACGATGACGAGCAGCAAAAAGCCGAGGATCGGCCGGTTGTACGGGCGGGCGAACGCAGCCACCCGGCGAGTGGTCCCTGGCGTCAGACCGTCTCGACCTTCAGTGGGATCCTGTCGGCTGAACTGGTACATCATGCGCATCGGATGGGGAGGACTGCTCACAAACACAAGGCAACACCCATATCGCGCTCGATGTTCCTTTAACCCCCAAGTGCAGCCGGTGAACGCCTAAGCCAGCGAGACCAGTTCGGCATACTCGTCGTTCCACAGGTCTTCGACTCCGTCGGGGAGGATTAGGACGCGGTCAGGCTGCAAGGCCTGCACGGCGCCTTCATCGTGGGTGACCAGAACGATCGCGCCTTCGTAGCTCTGAATGGCCCCCAGCACCTCGGCGCGACTGGCTGGATCGAGGTTGTTGGTGGGTTCGTCGAGCAGCAACACGTTGGCTGTCGAGACGACCAGAGTCGCGAGGGCGAGACGAGTCTTTTCACCCCCCGACAGCACCCCCGCGGGCTTCTGCGCATCGTCGCCCGAGAAGAGGAAGGATCCGAGCACGCTGCGCGCCTGCGTCTCATTGAGGTCAGGGGCAGCCGACTGCATGTTCTCGTAGACGGTGCGCGACAGATCCAGAGTTTCGTGCTCCTGGGCGTAGTAGCCGAGTTTGAGACCGAAGCCGGGCAGGATCTTGCCGGTGTCCGACGAGTCGATCCCGCCAAGGATTCGCAGCAGAGTCGTTTTGCCAGCGCCGTTGAGGCCCAGTATGACGACGCGGCTGCCCTTGTCGATGGCCAGATCGACGTCGGTGAACACCTCGAGCGACCCGTAGGACTTCGACAGCTCCTCAGCCATCAGTGGCGTCTTGCCGCATGGCGCGGGTTTGGGAAAGGCGATCCGTGCGACCTTGTCGTCGCGTCGCTCTGCCTCGAGTCCCGATATCAAACGCTCGGCCCGCTTTGCCATGTTCTGCGCGGCCGTCGCCTTGGTCGCCTTGGCCCTCATCTTGTTGGCCTGCGCCATCAACGTGGTGGCCTTTTTCTCGGCGTTGCTGCGTTCGCGTTTGCGGCGGCGCTCGTCGGTCTCTCGCTGCTGCAGGTATTTCTGCCAGCCGACGTTGTAGACGTCGACCTCGGCCCGGTTGGCGTCGAGATGGAAGACCTTGGTGACGGTCTCGTCGAGCAGTGCGACGTCGTGACTGATGACCACCAGGCCCCCCTTGTGCGCCTTGAGAGCTTCGCGCAGCCACCCGATGGAGTCAGCGTCGAGGTGGTTGGTGGGCTCGTCGAGCAACAGCGTCTCCGCACCTGAAAAGAGGATGCGCGCCAGCTCGACCCGCCTTCGTTGACCACCCGAGAGTGTCTGCAACGGTTGGCCGAGGACGCGATCGGGCAGGCCAAGGCTGGCGGCGATCTGGGCCGCCTCCGCTTCAGCGGAAAATCCACCAGCGGCATGCAGCTCGGCATCGGCTCGGGTATAGCGCTGCATGGCCTTCTCGGCCGTCGCGGGGTCATCGCTACCCATTTGGTGCTCGGCTTGGCGTATCCGACGTACCACGTCGTCGATACCCCGTGCCGACAGTATGCGGTCGCGGGCGCCGACCGTCAGGTCACCCGTGCGCGGGTCCTGCGGCAGATAGCCGACCTGGCCGGCGCGAGTGACGTCACCGCTGGCCGGCTGGGCCTCCCCGGCCAGAATCCTCGTCAGTGTGGTCTTGCCGGCGCCGTTTCGACCCACCAGGCCCACTTTGTCGCCGGGGCCGATGAGGAAAGAGGCGTCTTTTACGAGGGTGCGAGCGCCTGCGCGGACCTGCAGGTTGCGGGCGATGATCATGGCAGATGCGGCGCGACTTTCGGGTGGGGTTGAGGCACCCAAACACGTCATTCGGGGCGGTATGCACCTAGGCTACAGGCGCTGGTTGGGTGTCGACGAACTGAATGTGGGCACTAGCTGGCGGGGCCGCCGGGTCTTTAGTCAGCTTTGGTCTACGTGTGTCGGAGGAACCCAGTCGATGAAGTTCAACCCCAAGGCGCGGCTAGACACCAGCCAAGTGCGCAGACGCGGTGGACAGCGAACCTCGAGCGGCTCACCGTTGCCAGGCGGTATGGGTGGCGGCGGCTTCCCCATGCCCGGTGGCGCGGGCGGCGGAATCGGCAGCATCATCCTCGTCATCGTGATCGGTCTTATCGCCACACAGTGCACGGGTGCCTCCAACATTCCCGGTCTGCCGGGCGGCGACAGCGACGTCTCCTCTGCCCCGGATAACGCGAGTCTCGAAGCCTGCCTAACCGGAGACGACGCAAACAACAGCCAGTTCTGCGCCATCGTGGGGACGGTCAACTCGGTCCAGGCTTACTGGGTTGACGCCCTCCCCGATCAGACCGGCCAGGAATACCGGCAAGCCCAGATGCAGGAGTTCACAGGAGGCACCACCACCGAGTGCGGAGAGGCCTCGTCTGCGATGGGGCCCTTCTACTGCCCAGCCGACGAGTATGTGTATCTCGAACTCGGATTCTTCGACGCGATGCTGGAGGGCCAGCTCGGGGCGGAGGGCGGTCCGTTCGCCGAGGCCTACGTCGTCGCCCACGAATACGGACACCATGTCCAGAACATCCTCGGGGACCTGTCGAACGCCCAGAGCGGCGGCTCGGGTCCCGAGAGCGGGTCGGTGCGGGTTGAGCTCCAGGCCGACTGCTATGCGGGGCTGTGGGCGAACCACGCCACCACTGTCGAGGATGAGAACGGTGTGGTGTTCATCAGCGAGCTCACCGAAGCAGATATCCAGCTGGCCATCGACGCAGCCTCGGCTGTGGGTGACGATCGGATCCAGGAGCGCACCCAGGGCCAGGTCAACAAGGAGTCCTGGACTCATGGCTCGGCCGAGCAGCGCATCCGCTGGTTCATGACGGGCTACGAAAAGGGCGACCTGGCGTCCTGTGACACCTTCGCCACCGCCACCCTCTGACATCCCCTGTCCGCCTCCTCCGTTGAGAGGCCAGTTACCTCCCGTTCAGGGGTCACTAACCGCCTCTTGAGGGGAGGCAACTGGCCTCTCGAGGGGAGGCATCTGGCCTCTCAACGGGAGGGGGGGTCGGTGACGGTGATGGTGACCGAGCGGGTGGTCTCGATCGCCCGGATCAGCACATCACGTCTCGGGTCCGCCACCCCCCCGAGCCAACGCTGAGGACGGCTGGCCACCCGCGCCAGGCGCGGATCTGACAGGACATGCGCCACAGCGGCTCGATCTCCGCCCGTACCGAGCAGGTCCAGGCGACCGGCGTGGGGCGTCAGGATTGCGTGAACGTGGTCGGCGGCGGCATCGAAGGCGACACGAGCCTGATTGTCACGCCTACGTGCGAACCGCTGCTGCGACCAGCCACCCGCCTTGGTTTTGCCCTGGACATGGCGCTTGCCCACTTTGGTTTCGCGGACCTCGGAACCAATCACGTGGGCCACCGCGAACCCTCCCCGGCGTACGAGGATGACACCTAGCTGCCACGGTCGCTCAAGATGTGACCACAGCTCCGGCAAGGTGCGCACCTCAGCTTGGTCAGCGAACGGAATCGCCCACGTGGCAGTGGTGCCGTCCGAGCAGGTGGCATGGACGGCCTCGGGCGAGACAGTCCATGCCGCGCCCGGGTGCTGAGCCTCGAATCGACCAACCCAGCCTTCCACCCGTCCCCAGGGCACAGCCACCTGCCGCACGGGTTGGGTCGGCTCAGTCTCTGGAGGCACCCCTGGACTGTCCCACGGCCGCGAAGCCGCCAACCACTGCGGACTCGGCGAGTCTCAGACGTTGAAACCCAGAGCGCGCAGCTGCTCGCGTCCGTCGTCGGTGATCTTGTCGGGGCCCCACGGTGGCATCCACACCCAGTTGATGCGGAAGTCGTTGACGAGCCCTTCGAGAGCGAGCCGGGTCTGGTCCTCGATGACGTCGGTCAGTGGACACGCCGCGGAGGTGAGAGTCATGTCGATGACGGCGATGTTGGACTCGTCGACGAGCACGTCGTAGATCAAACCGAGGTCGACGACATTGATGCCGAGCTCCGGGTCGACCACGTCCTTGAGCGCTTCGACTACGTCTTCCTTGGCGACTCCCGATCCCTCGGGGGACAGGTCGACATCGGGTAGGTCAGTGGTGTCGTTGGTGGTCATCTGGTTGCCTCCGCACTAGTGACGGCTTGAGCCGTCGCGTCTTTCCATGCCATCCATCCGAGCAACGCACACTTGACGCGGGCCGGAAACTTCGCCGCGCCAGCGAACGCGATCCCGTCTTCGAGGACGTCCTCGTCGGGTTCTATTTTTCCACGTCCTTGCATCAGCTCGACGAACTTTTGATGGATCCCGTTCGCATCCTCGATCCGTTTACCGATCAGGAGATCAGCCAGCACCGAGGTTGAAGCCTGCGAGATCGAGCAGCCCTCGGCGTCATAGGAGATGTCGCTGACCAGGTCGCCCTCGACGTGCACCCGCAACGTGACCTCGTCACCGCAGGTGGGGTTGACGTGGTGGACCTCTGCATCGAAAGGCTCTCGCAGACCAGCGTGGTGTGGACTCTTGTAGTGGTCGAGGATGATCTCTTGGTAAAGCGCCTGCAGGTCCATCAGGCCACCTTGAAGAAGCGCTTGGTCTGGTCAAGCCCTTCGATCAACGCATCCACCTCGGCGGGCGTGGTGTAGAGATAGAAGGAGGCGCGGGTCGACGACTGCACACCGAAACGGTGATGGGCCGGCTTGGCGCAATGATGACCAGCGCGTACGGCGATGCCCAGCGAGTCGAGGATCTGACTCACGTCATGCGGATGCACGCCCTCGAGCTCGAAGCTGATGGCGCCACCGCGGTCGACCGCCTCCGCTGGGCCGAGGATCGTCAACCCGCCAACCTCGCGCAGCCGGGTCAAGGCGTATGCCGTGATGGCCTGCTCATGAGCCGCCACCTTGGCCATGCCGATTGCCGACAGATAGTCGATCGCGGCACCGAGCCCGACAGCTTGAGCTATCGGCGGAGTGCCGGCTTCGAACTTGTGCGGCGCCTGCGCGTAAGTGGAGCGAGCCATGGTGACCGTCTCGATCATCTCGCCCCCACCCAGGAACGGCGGGAGCGCCTCAAGGACCTCACTACGCCCCCAAAGCACGCCGATCCCGGTCGGACCGACCAGCTTGTGACCGGTGAAAGCCACTAAGTCCGCGCCCAACGCCGCTACGTCGACCGGCAGTTGGGGCACTGCCTGAGAGGCGTCCACCACCACCAGCGCGCCCACGTCATGGGCCCGACGGGCGATCTCGGCGATGGGGTTGATGGTGCCGAGCATGTTGGAAACCCAAGTCAGCGACACCACTTTGGTCCGCTCGTTGATCAACTCGTCGATGTTGGACAAATCGAGCCGCCCCTCGTCGGTCAGCCCGAACCAGCGCAGCGTTGCTCCCTTGCGCTCGGTCAGCAGCTGCCACGGCACGATGTTGGAGTGGTGCTCCATCTCGGTGATGACGACCTCGTCACCGTCGCCGATCTCGAGCGCGCCGCGGGCCCAGGCCAGGGTGTTGGCGACCAAGTTGAGTGCCTCAGAAGCGTTCTTGGTGAAGATCACCTCGTCGCGCGACGGCGCCCCGATGAACGCAGCCACCTTGTCGCGCGACTCCTCGAACGCGGCGGTGGCCTCGGCGCCTAGCTGGTGCACGGCCCTGGCCACGTTGGCGTTGTGCATCGCATAGTGCTCAGACAGCGCGTCGATGACCTGCTGCGGCTTGTGGGAGGTGTTGGCGCTGTCGAGATAGACGAGCGGCCGGTCACCATCGAGTCGGCGGGCCAAGATGGGGAAGTCAGCACGGATCCGCTCGACGTCGAGCAAGCCCTGCAAGGCCGTGGTTTCCACTGTCATCAGATGTCTGCTCCTCTCATCAATTCAGGTGCCGAGGTCGGGTCGGGCCGATCAGGCGCTCACCCGGACGTATTTGTCGTAGCCTTCTGCCTCGAGCTGTTCGGCCAGCTCTGGGCCGCCTTCTTCGGCGATCCGGCCGCCCACGAAGACGTGCACGTAGTCGGGCTGGATGTAGCGCAGGATGCGGGTGTAGTGGGTGATGAGCAAGACGGCTCGGTCGCCTTGGGACCGGAACCGGTTGACACCTTCGGACACGACTTTGAGTGCGTCGATGTCGAGGCCCGAGTCGGTCTCGTCGAGGATGGCGAACTTCGGGTTGAGCAGCTCCAGTTGCACGATCTCGTGACGCTTCTTCTCACCGCCGGAGAAGCCCTCGTTGACGTTGCGGGTGGCGAAGTCGCGGTCCATGGAAACCTTGTCCATGGCGTCGTTGACCTCCTTGACCCAGGTGCGGAGCTTGGGCGCCTCGCCGTCGAGGGCGGTCTTCGCCGTACGCAAGAAGTTGGACACGGAGACACCGGGCACCTCGACGGGGTACTGCATGGCGAGGAACAGGCCGGCGCGGGCCCGCTCGTCGACCGTCATGCTGAGCACGTCGACACCGTCGAGCGTCACGGCCCCGCCGGTGATCGTGTACTTGGGGTGGCCCGCGATCGAGTACGCCAGCGTCGACTTACCGGAGCCGTTGGGCCCCATTATCGCGTGGGTCTCCCCTGACTTCACCGCGAGGTCGACGCCTCGCAGGATCTCTTTCTTGCCGTCCTCGATGTCGACCGAGACATGCAGGTTCTTGACTTCCAGGGTTGCCATCGATCAGTTCTCCGAATCGTTGAACGGGTTCTCGAGGTCGACGACGATGGTGTCGCCCTCGATCTTGCAGGGATAGATAGGGACCGGCTCGTATGCCGGAAGGCTGGTCGGCTTGCCAGTGCGCAAGTCGAAGCGTGAACCGTGCAGCCAGCACTCGATCTCACACCCGGCCGCATCGACTTCGCCTTCGCTGAGCGCGATCGCGGCATGGGAGCACTCGTCACGGATGGCATAGACACCATCATCGACGCGGACGATGGCCACCTCGACGCCGTCGAGGACGACAGGCGTCACGCCTCCCGGCGGCACGTCGTCTACCGAGCAGGCGGGCTGGAAGGGAGCCATCAGGCGACCCCGACTAAGGGCGCCCCGACGTTCTGCTCGAGCTCAAGCTCGACGGCTGCCAGCAGCCGTTGCTCGATCTCGGGGATGCCGATGCGCCGGACGATGTCGGCGAAGAACCCGTGCACTACCAGGCGTCGAGCCTCGTCGGAGGTGATCCCGCGGGACTGGAGGTAGAAGAGTTGCTCGTCGTCGAAGCGGCCGGTGGCCGAAGCGTGACCGGCTCCCACGATCTCGCCGGTCTCGATCTCGAGGTTCGGCACCGAGTCAGCGCGGCACCCATCGGTGAGGACCAAATTGCGGTTGGTCTCATAGGTCTCGATGCCTTCCGCGATCTTGCGGATCAGCACATCGCCGACCCAGACCGAATGGGCGCCTTTGCCTTGGAGTCCACCCTTGTAGACGACGTTGCTCTTGGTGTGCGGTTGGTTGTGGTCGACGAAGAGCCGGTGCTCGATGTGCTGGGCGGCGTCAGCGAAGTAGAGGCCGTACATCTTGAGGTCGCCGCCGGGGCCGTCGTACTCGACGTTCTCGACGATCCGGATGAGGTCGCCGCCCAGACTGGCTTGGAAGGTCCGCACCTGAGCGTCCCTCCCGACCCGGATGCCGACCTGTCCGAGGTGGACGGCGTCGTCTTCCCACAGTTGCAGTGACGCCAGGTCGAGATTCGCGCCTTCACCCACCACCACTGACGTGGTAGCGCTGTAGATCGCGCTCCCGTTGTGCTCGAAGACCACCGTGGCCTTGGCGTGTCGGCCGATGCGCACCACGATGTGGCCCCAGATCACATCGTCGGGGTTGGTGCCGCTCAGCCGGACGATGAGCGGCTCGGTGAGCTCTGTCTCGGCTGGCACGTCGACCAGCACCGCGTCGCCGCCGTTTGCCACGGCGAGAGCCGACGGTCGGTCGGTCGGCTTGGTCTCGCCAAGCTCGGCAGCTTCGTCTGCGCTGATCTCGCGCACGATAACGCCCTCGGGAACATCGGCGTCCCACTTGAGGCGCGCGTCGGATGGTTTGCCGTCGAGCAGGCCGCGCAGGCGCTTGAGCGGGGTGAACCGCCATACCTCCTCGCGCCCGGTCGGGAGCGGGTGGTTCGCGAGTTCATAGGACGGCACCGGATGCAGATGACTCACCGTCACCGTCTCCACGGCCCGTCCAACATTGTCGCTACTCAACGATCTCCACTCTCTCTATATCGCGACTCGACTCCGGCGGAAGCCAAGAGGCGTGGGACGAACCCTCCAACCATTGAGGCGCCGCCCACACCGCCAGGGGGCGCCAACAGATCCTCTTCGTCTGAGGGATCCATAGTGTTGCTGAGCCCAGCCAGCCCAGGTGCGTGAGCCGTTGGCATAGAGGCGCCCTGGGGCGCCTCAGCCAACGGCCCCCTCCATTTGCAGTTCAATGAGCCGGTTCAGCTCGAGGGCGTACTCCATCGGCAGCTCACGCGCGATCGGCTCGATGAAGCCGCGCACGATCATCGCCATCGCCTCGTCCTCGGCCATGCCCCGGCTCATCAGATAGAAGAGCTGGTCGTCACTGACCTTGGACACGGTGGCCTCGTGGCCCATGGAGACGTCGTCTTCCCGTACGTCGACATACGGGTAGGTGTCGCTGCGGCTAATCTGGTCGACGAGCAGGGCGTCACAACGCACCGTGCTGGCGCTGTGGTGCGCACCGTCAGCGACCTGCACGAGACCGCGGTATGACGTGCGACCGCCACCGCGCGCCACCGATTTCGAGATGATCGAGCTCGATGTGTAGGGGGCAGCGTGCACCATCTTGGCGCCCGCGTCTTGGTGCTGGCCCTCACCGGCGAACGCGATCGACAAGGTCTCGCCCTTGGAGTGCTCACCGAGCAGGTAGACGGCCGGGTATTTCATGGTGACCTTTGAGCCGATGTTGCCATCGACCCACTCCATGGTGGCGCCGGCATCACACGTCGCGCGCTTGGTGACGAGGTTGTAGACGTTGTTCGACCAGTTCTGGATGGTCGTATAGCGGCAGCGGCCACCCTTTCTCACGATGATCTCGACGACCGCGGAGTGCAGTGAGTCGGAGCTGTAGATGGGCGCGGTGCAGCCCTCGACGTAGTGCACGTAGGCGTCCTCGTCGACGATGATCAAGGTGCGCTCGAACTGACCCATGTTCTCGGTGTTGATCCGGAAGTAGGCCTGAAGCGGGATGTCGACGTGCACACCCTTCGGCACGTAGATGAACGAGCCACCTGACCAGACAGCCGTGTTCAAAGCCGAGAACTTGTTGTCACCCACCGGGATGACCGAGCCGAAGTACTCCTTGAAGATGTCCTCGTGCTCACGCAGGGCGGTGTCGGTGTCGAGGAAGAGGACTCCTTGCTCTTCGAGGTCCTCGCGGATCTTGTGGTAGACGACCTCCGACTCGTACTGCGCGGCCACGCCAGCGACGAGGCGCTGCTTTTCAGCCTCGGGGATGCCGAGCCTGTCGTAGGTGTTCTTGATGTCTTCGGGGAGGTCTTCCCAGGAGTTGGCCTGCTTTTCGGTCGACCGCACGAAGTATTTGATGTTGTCGAAGTCGATGGTGTCGAGGTCGGCACCCCAGGCCGGCATCGGCTTGCGGTCGAAGAGCTTGAGGCCCTTGAGGCGCAGGTCGAGCATCCACTCTGGCTCGCTCTTGAGGCCGGAGATGCCACGCACCACCGACTCATTGAGCCCCCGCTGCGCCGTGGCGCCTGCCAGGTCTGAATCGGACCAGCCGTACTGGTAGCGGCCGATGCCTTCGAGCTCGGGGTTGAGTTGCTCGATCGATGTCATGAGGGAGTCCTCCCAATCGGGGTGGAATCTACGTGGGGCAGATTAGTCGTGCATACACCGTCGCCATGAGCGATGGTCGCCAACCGTTGGACATGACGTCCGAGGAGGCGGGCGAAAACTTCGGTCTCGGCTTCGCAGAGCTGGGGAAACTCCGCAGCTACGTGCGCGACGGGGCAGTGGTGCTGGCACAGCTGCTCGCCGGTCGGCGCGGTGTGGACCGACGCGGCGTAGCCGTCCCTGGTCAGGGCTGCTGCCAGCACAGCCGCGCGGTCTTGGGGCGCGGCTGCGGTGACGACATCTCGATGGCGCTCTTCGAGTTCGGCTGTACGACGACGGGCGAAGTCGGCGACCGCTTCGGGTCCGCCGGACTCTCTGAGGAAGCGCAGGGCGGAGGCGGCGAGGTCGTCGTACGCCTGCACGAAGGTGTCGCGGCCTGACTCGGTCAGCATGAAGACCTTGGCAGGCCGCCCTCGGCCCCGAGCACCGTAAGTACGCGGCTCACGCGCTTCGAGCGCGCCCACGGTTACCAGATGGTCGAGGTGGCGGCGAACCGCTGCCGGCGTCAGCGAGAGCCGACTGGCCAGCGCGGCAGCCGTGGAGGGACCGTTTTCGAGGATAGAACTCGCGACGCGCTCGCGGGTCGGAGCATCATCGGCGGCGGAGGCCGGCGCAGGGTCGAGGCACGCGCCGACAGCAGGCTCTCGGCTCGCTCTCTCTCGACGCGCTGTTTTCACAACACTATTGTGTCTTAATTGGTGAGCCCGATTCAACTAAGGAGACCCTTATCTCCCGCCGCACGACGCGGGAGATAACTCACAGCGCTCGCGACCCTAGACTTCGCCTTGTGCAACCTCCTTCGCTCCCTCGGTTTGATACGGGCGGCAAGGCCGCCGTGGAGGTCACCAATCTGGTCATGCGGTACGGCGACAAGGTGGCCGTCGACGGCCTCTCCATGTCGGTCGAGGTGGGCAGCATCACCGCGGTCTTAGGTCCCAATGGGGCGGGCAAGACGACCACTCTGGAGACATGCGAGGGCTATCGCCGCCCTCAGTCTGGGCGGGTTACGGTGCTCGGCCTGGACCCGGTGACGCAACATCGTGCGCTCGCCCCGCGGGTGGGGGTCATGTTGCAAGCGGGCGGCGCGTGGTCAGGCTCGAGGGCAGAGGAGATGCTCCGATATGTGGCCAGCCTCCATGCCAATCCACAATCGATCGACGCCGTGGTCGGGCGACTCGGACTCGGCGCGTGCGGCCGAACCCCGTATCGACGGCTGAGTGGCGGCCAACAGCAACGACTCCGCCTGGCGATGGCGATCATTGGGCGCCCTGAGCTGG
Source organism: Nocardioidaceae bacterium (assembly GCA_013696065.1). Classification (GTDB taxonomy): domain Bacteria; phylum Actinomycetota; class Actinomycetes; order Propionibacteriales; family Nocardioidaceae; genus JACCZJ01. The sequence goes on along the minus strand of JACCZJ010000141.1, from coordinate 2,612 downwards.
TCTTCCTCGATGAACCCACCTCCGGCCTCGATCCACAGGCGCGACGTGCCGCCTGGGACCTGATCGGGGAACTGTCGGCAGCTGGTGTCACCGTGGTTCTCACCACGCATTACATGGAGGAGGTGGAGCGACTGGCCAGCGATGTGTATGTCGTGGATTCCGGCCAGGTGGTGGCAGCCGGGTCACCGGCACAGCTGATGGCGGCTGGCGCTCGTGGGCTGATCACGTTCGAAGCGCCCAGCGGCCTGGATACGGCGGACCTCCTCGCCGCCCTGCCACCCGAGTGTGAGGTGCGCGAGGAGAGGCCGGGACGCTATGCGGTGCGAGGCCGGGTCAGTCCCCAGATGTTGTCCGCCATCACGACCTGGTGTGCGAAGCGAGAGGTGATGCCTGGCCAGCTCAACGTAGAGCGACACACCCTCGAGGACGTGTTCTTGGCGCTCACCGGCAAGGAACTGCGCTGATGAGTGACCGCCCTGGAGTCGACGCTTCGATTCAAGCCATCACCAGGCTGGATCTGAGGCCGGCGCCTGGCTCGGCCCCTGCCTGGGCGATGGTGCGTTCACACGCGTTGATGGAGACGAGACTCTTGCTGCGTAACGGCGAGCAGGTGCTGCTGGCGCTGGTGATCCCGCTCCTGCTCCTCGTGGGCGTGGCCAAGGCCGGCGGCGTCGTCGATCTGGGGCCCGGTCGGCGTATCGACGTGTTGACTCCGGGCGTGATGGCGCTCGCCGTCATGTCAGCTGCATTCACCTCGTTGGCGATCGCGACGGCATACGAACGCCGATATGGAGTGCTCAAGCGCCTCGGTGCCTCCCCGCTGTCTCGCACCGGACTCCTGACCGGCAAGGTCGTCTCGCTGCTTGGCATGGAGGCCGTTCAACTTGCTGCCATCGGCGGCGTGGGGCTGGCCTTGGGTTGGAACCCCGAGGGTGGGCTCACCGCTGCACTCGCTGCCTGCGTGCTCGTCCTGATCGGCACGGTGAGTTTCGCCTCGCTCGGCATGTTGATGGCCGGCACCTGGAGCGCCGAGGCGACGCTGGCCGGGGCGAACCTCGTGTATGTGTTGCTGTTGGTCGTAGGGGCAGTCGTCATACCCGCGGCGTCTTATCCAGACCCGCTCCGCGCCGTCGCGACGTCCCTACCCTCCGGCGCTTTGGCCGAGGGTCTTCGCGAGGTGCTACGAGGCGAAGGGCTCGTCTGGACCCGGGCGGTTGCGCTGTGCGCATGGGCCGCCATCGGCACCGCTTTGGCGATCAGAACATTCAAGTGGGAGTGACCGGGAGGCTCGGATGACGCAGCATCGGCAGCCGGTCGTCCGGAGCACGCCAAGCACCCCGCCGGATGACTCCCCGGTTACCCACCGGACTCTCAAGCGTCTGGCGGTGGCATCCCTGGTGGCCAACATCGCGATCGTGGTGACGGGAGGAGCCGTGCGGCTCACCTCGTCGGGACTGGGCTGCCCCACCTGGCCTCGATGCACCGACGAGTCTTTCGTCGTGCAGAGTGAGCTGGGCTGGCACGGGGCCATCGAGTTCGGCAACCGCATGCTCACCGGAGTCCTGGCAGCTGTCGCCATCGCCACCTGGGTCGCAGCGATGCGCTACCAACCGCGGCGCTCGTCCCTGCGGCGACTGGCCACAGTTCTCGCCGTCGGGATTCCAGCGCAAGCCTTGATCGGTGGGGTCACCGTGTTGACCGACCTCAATCCCTGGACGGTGTCGCTGCACTTGCTGCTGTCGATGGCGATGATCGGGGTGGCGGTGCTCTTCATCCACCGTCTCGACGAAGCCGACGCACCCGCTCAGCCGACGGTTCCGCCTGCCGTGCGGCGGTTGGCGCAGTTGACGTTCGCCGTCAGCTGGCTGGTCCTGTATGTCGGCACGGTCGTCACCGGTGCCGGCCCGCACGCGGGCGATGCAGACGCAGCGCGAAACGGGCTGCGGCCTGCCCTGGTCAGCCAGATCCACGCCGACCTCGTGTTCTTGCTCGTCGGGCTCACCACCGCCACGTTGTTGGTGTTTCGGGCCGTGAATGCGCCGCAGCGGGCTCAGCGCGCAGCGGTCTGGTTGCTTGTCGTGGAGGTGGCACAAGGCCTCGTGGGTTTCGTCCAGTACTTTACGGGCCTGCCTGTGCTGCTTGTGGGGACCCACTTGCTGGGGGCAGCGCTGGTCAGCGCAACCGCGACCTGGATGCTGCTCGGCACCCGGGAAAGAGTGAGAGAAAGGCTGAGTACATGACCTTTTCGATCGTGGCCCGCAGCGAGGACGGGCGCAGCCTGGGGGTCGCTGTCGCGTCCAAATTCCTGGCCGTGGGAGCGGCTGTGCCCGCGGCACGAATGGGCGCCGGCGCCATCGCCACCCAGTCTTTCTGCAACACGCTGTACAAGCGCGACAGCGTGGCCATGATGGTGGCGGGCAGGTCCGCCACCGCGACGCTGGAGGCGCTGCTTGCCGATGACGTCGAGCGGGAGTCTCGCCAAGTCGGCATCGTTGACGCCACGGGGCAAGCGGCCACCTTCAGCGGGGAGGATTGCTTGCACTGGGCTGGCGGTGTCACCGGACCGGGCTACGCCATCCAGGGCAACATCTTGACGGGACCAGACGTGGTAG
>JACCZJ010000132.1 GCA_013696065.1 Nocardioidaceae bacterium | reverse complement strand
GTGCAGGCGTGCACCTAGCTCTTTCGTGAACTCACCGTTTGTCGCCGGAATCGGAGCGATGAGGTTGTAGGCGCCGCTCAGCTCGTTGTCGGTGGACAGCCGGTCGACCGCTGCCACGTAGTCGCGCAGCGACACCGTGGGGAACCATTGGCGGCCATCCCCGAAACGCCCTCCCACACCGAGCTTGAAGGGCAGCAGCATGGTCTTGAATACGCCACCTGAGTTGTCGAGCACGACGGCCGTGCGGATCTGCACCACTCTCGCGCCAGCCTCCGCGGCGGGCTCGGTGGCGGCTTCCCAGGCACGGCACACGTCTGCCAGGAATCCATAGCCCACGGACGAGCTCTCCGTGGCGGGTTGGGATCTGTGCTCGCTGCCGTAGTAGTTGATGCCGCTGGCGTTGATGAGGGCGGGCCGCTCGTCGACCTGGGCGATGGTGTGAGCGATCGTGGCGGTGGTGGCCACTCGGCTGTCGAGGATCTTGCGCTTATAGGTGTCGGTCCACGGCCAGTGGGCCAGCGGAGCGCCAGCGAGGTTGATGACCACGTGCGACTCACGAACCAGCCCAGGGTCGAGCTCGCCGCGATAAGGGTCCCATCGAAACTGATGAGGAGAGGCGGGTTCGCCTCGGACCAGCTGGGTCACCTGGTGCCCGGCGCCTTCGAAGTGGCGCGCCAACGCCGTACCGAGAAATCCAGACGCTCCAGCCATGGTGATCAACATGGGTTCCATCTTGCCCGCTGGGTGTCGGCGGTGCGGCGACAGTTCGAGATCACTACCGTCTGAGTATGTCGATCTACGGGTTTCACCAGAAAGTCATCTGCTATGTCACCCGCGAGGGTGCTGAGCGACGCGAGCTGTTGGTGTTCGAACATGTCGAGGACGACCCATCCGATCCTTCGGGGGTGCAGGTGCCCGCCGGTGGCATGAAGCGATTCGAGTCAGTCCGAGACGCCGCTCATCGTGAGGTGGAGGAGGAGACAGGTCTGATGGGGATCACGTTCGCCAATCAGCTCGGTGGTATGGAGTTGGGCCTCGATGAGCCTGGCGGTCCCTCGATGACGAACTTCGTGCACCTGCTGGGGCCCGACGACGGGGAAGCGCAATGGGAGCACGTCGTTCACGGCGACGACAACGACGCTGATCTGGGCATGCGGTTCACCTGCCGGTGGGAGCCGCTGCCGCTGAAGGTGCAGCTAGCCGCAGGCCAAGACGCCTTCCTGGACAAGGTCCCCACCCACTGACTTGACGCCCCTCAGGCGAGGGCGCATATCGCGCGCGGATCAGCCGCCCAGATCGGCTTCGAAGTTGGCCTCCTCGAGACGCTGCTTGATGGTCGACAGGAAGCGTGCGGCGTCGGCACCGTCGACGATTCGGTGGTCGTATGTCAGCGCTAGGTAAACCATCTGGCGGATAGCGATCGTCTCTCCGAGGTTGGGATCCGAAATCACCACGGGTCGCTTGACGACGGTGCCAGTGCCCATGATCGCGACCTGTGGCTGGTTGATGATCGGGGTGTCGAAGAGCGCACCGCGGCTGCCGGTGTTGGTCAAAGTGAAGGTCCCACCCGACAACTCGTCGGGCTTGATCTTGTTGTCGCGGGTTCGGGCTGCGATGTCGGCGATCTTGCGAGCCAGACCTGCGATGGACAGGTCACCTGCGTTGCTGATGACCGGCACGAGAAGTCCGCGCTCGGTGTCTACGGCGATGCCGAGGTGTTCACCGTCGTGGTACGTGACGGTGCCCGCCTCGGTGTCGATCGAGGCGTTGACCTGTGGGTAGATCTTGAGTGCGTCGACCGCAGCCTTGGCGAAGAAGGGGAGGAACGAGAGCTTGACTCCCTCCCGCTGCTCGAAACCCGTTTTCGTTTTTTGTCGCAACCGGGAGATGGCCGTGACGTCGACCTCGACCACCGTGGTCAGCTGCGCCGAGACTTGAAGGGACTCGACCATGCGAGCCGCGATGACCTTGCGTAGACGACTCAGCTTCTCGGTCTTACCGCGCAGCGAACTGGCGGCTGGGCTGGGCTGAGCCTGGCTTGCGGCAGGCGCGCTGGGCTGTGCTGCGGGCGCGCTGCTCTGCTGTTTGGCAGCCTCAGCCGCCTCGAGGACGTCCTGCTTGCGAATCCGACCGCCAACTCCGGTGCCGGAAAGGGCAGACAGCTCGACGTTGTGCTGCGACGCGAGCTTGCGGACCAGGGGAGTCACATAGCTCTTGGATGCACTGTCGCCGCTCGAGTCGGGAGCACCCGTGGACGCTGGCGCGACCTGGGAGCCTGCTGATGTCGCCGCGCTCGTCGCTGGAGCGTCCTCGGTCGGCTTCTCGTCCTGCGCTGAGGGCTTCTCGTCCTGCACAGCGGGCTGCTGGGGCTGGTCTGCTTCGGTGCCTTGATCCTTGCTCTCGGGTTCAGGACTCGGTGCTTCTTCGTCCGAGACTTCGGATTCACTGGGCTGATCCGCCGAGGGTTCACTGGCAGGTGCGGCAGACTCCGCCTGAGCTGCCTGGGCACCACCGGCGCCGTCCCCGGACCCGATGAGAGCGAGCACCGCACCGACCTCGACGGTCTCGTCCTCGGCGGCCTTGATCTCCAACAGGGTTCCGGCGACCGGCGACGGAATCTCGGTGTCGACCTTGTCGGTCGAAACCTCGAGCAATGGCTCATCAACCGCAACCTCGTCGCCCACTGACTTGAGCCACTGCGTAACGGTGCCTTCGGTGACGCTCTCACCAAGCGCAGGCAAGGTCACCTCAGTCGACTCGCCACCCCCACCCGACGACCCGTCGCTTGCTGGCTTGGCGTCCGCTTGGGCCGCATCGACCTGCTCCGAGGGGGCGGTGTCATCTGCTCCTTCATCGGTCTGCGGGGACTCGTCCTCCGCAGACGGCTGAGAGGACTGCTCAGTCTCGGCCGATTCCGCCGGTGCGGATTCTGAGTCCGCGGAAGTGTCCGACGCCTCACCACCGTCCTCCTGCGCCGCGTCGCCGCCACCCCCTGAGCCACTGGCGTCATCCTTGTCGCCGATCAGTGCCAGGACGGCTCCGACTTCGACGGTCTCGTCCTCGTCGGCTTTGATCTCGAGGAGGGTGCCGGCGACGGGTGAGGGGATTTCGGTGTCGACCTTGTCGGTGGAAACCTCGAGGAGGGGCTCGTCGACGGAGACCTCGTCGCCGACTGACTTGAGCCACTGGGTAATGGTGCCTTCAGTCACGCTTTCACCGAGTGCGGGGAGGGTTACTTCAGTCGCCATGGGGGTCGAGTTCCTCTATTGTTCGTCGGTCGGGGCGGTGAGTGCTTCGGTGCTGGGGGTCAGCCTAGACCGATCATCAGGAGTGTGCGTGAAGAGGTTTTCCGGCGAGAGCGAGGTGCGCTTCGCCCAGCGCCTCGTTTTGGGTGGGGTGCATATGAACGAGTCCGGCCACGTCCTGGGGGAAGGCTTCCCAGTTGTAGATCAGCTGTGCTTCGCCGATCAGCTCGCCCACTCGGGAGCCCACGAGGTGGAGGCCGACCACGGGGCCGTCCTTGCGGCGTACGACCTTGACGAAGCCTGAGGTTTTCAGGATTTGGCTCTTGCCGTTGCCGCTTAGGTCATAGGTCAGGCTCTCGATGAAGTCGGCCCCGTATGCCGTCTTGGCCGCGTCTTCGCTGAGCCCGACCGACGCCACCTCGGGCTCGCTATAGGTGACGCGGGGGATGCCATTCTCGTCGATCGGCGTCGGGTGCAGACCGGCGATGTCCTCGGCGACAAAGATGCCCTGCTGAAAACCACGGTGGGCCAACTGCATCCCCGGCACGATGTCGCCGACGGCGTACACCCCGGGGACCTTTG
>JACCZJ010000416.1 GCA_013696065.1 Nocardioidaceae bacterium | reverse complement strand
GCGGAACAGCCACCACGGTGATGGACCGGGAGGACATGCCGGGCTCAAAACGAGGTGAGCTGGATACGTGGTCAGGGAGCCGTGGCTGGTTCGGGCTCAGAGGCTCTGTGCGACCGTCGAGCCGCGCACGGGTCGACGCGTGGTCGAGCGCGGCGACAGGGAAAGCGGAGCTGGCCAGCCCAGCAGGTGGCTCTGGCCGTAGCGGACCCCAAGAGCACGCAACGTGACGAGTTGAGCTTCGGTCTCAATGCCCTCGGCCACGATGTCGGCGCCGATGTCGGCACCGAATCGCAGCAGCGATGACGCAAGAGCGCGGCGCGCTGGATCATTCTCGATGGCGCGAGTAAGCGCCTTTTCGAGCTTAATGATTTCTGGTCTCAGGTTCAGTATGTACTGAAGGCTGGCGAAGCCAGCGCCCGCGTCGTCGACGGCTATGAGTACTCCGGCTTTCCTGAGCTCCGTCAGAGCTTGGGCGAGGTCCTCGTAGTTGGGCACGGACCTGTGCTCGGTCAGCTCGAGCACCACCCGACCAGCTAGCGGACCGGTCAAGAGTCGGGCAGAGCTCCCGCGAGGTGATGCCTTCGGGGGAGACATCGACCGACATGTAGGCGTCCGGTGGGAACCGCTCCAGCTCCGCAAGGGCGGCGCGGATTGCCGCCACCTCCAGTGCGGCCCCCATGCCTACTGCGGCAGCTTCCGCGAACCATAGGTCGGGGGTCTTGTGACGTGAACCAGGGAAGCGAGCCAGCGCCTCGGCGCCGATAATGCGGCCGCCGGTGTCGAGGGTGACAATAGGCTGGAACGCCATGGTCATCGCGCTTCGGCGAGGATGTCCGCGATGCGTGTCCGACTCTCTTCGCGCGCGTAAGCCTCTACCAGAGCACGTGAATGCCTCGTGCTCACATCGGAAATCGAAATTACGACAGAGTTGACTTCGCCCCGCAGATCGCGCTCAGCGAACATATTCAGCGAGACACCGCGGCGCACCGGGCGGGTTCGGGACTCCGATGATTTGGTGTCGTTGCGGGACTCCGGTCCGCATCGTGGCCATCATCGGGGTCGGCGACGGACCCCATGGTCTGCCATTGGGGGCGAGGCACCGCTCCCGCAATAACCCCACGGAGCAACCGACGAGTTCTGCGGCGCGGAACCCTAGAAGGGCCTCGGCGGCGGGGTTGCAGGCCACGATGGTCTCGTCAGCGCCTAACATGACGACCCCGTCTGGCATATGTTCCAACAGCGTCCGCTGGATCCCCTCGAGCTTCTCGGTGCTTTGCCGGTTGTCGCGAATGCTGACGAGCATCTCCTCGGCGGCGCGTCGCAGCTCAGCTTCCAGTCCGATTGTCTTCTGTGACGACAGCCGAAGTTCAAGTTCGTCCATCACGACGGCAGCGAGGTCGCGTAGCGTCGCCATCTCGTCGTCGGTGACCTCACGGGGTTCGAGGTTATGCCCGTCCTGGGTGGTCAACGGGACGCCGGCATAGAAGCCCAGCCCGAAAGTCACCGGCGACCAACGGGTTCGCCAGTGCCCGGGGGTCGTTGCGGGCATTCGTGAACACCCAAGGCTCCTTCTGCAAGATTGCAGAGGCGCACAACCCTGGCAGGCGCTGAATCTGGGCGACGTCGAGCCCATGGTGCGACTTGAACCAAATCCGGTCTGCGTCCACGATGCTGACGACCGAGATTGGAGCCTTGAACAGGCGCGCTGCGAGCGCGGTGATTCGCTCAAACGCGCCATCGGGCGGCGTGTCGAGCACGTCGTAGCGACGAACCGCAGCCAGGCGCGCCACTTCGTCGACAGCATCCGAGAAGTTACCTGCAAGCGATGGCGGCGCGACAGTCCGGCGCTGCGACGGGTTTTCCGAACCCACGTCCGTTCCCCATTTTTTTCTCGATGCCCGCAGGCAAACGAATACTTTGCATGTCCCTACGCGAGGTGTGAGGGACGCCGCTCAGGACGCTTGTCTGCAGGCGTCGGTAACGACACATAGACACCAAGTAGACCACCTGTCTCGCAAGATGTCTCTCGGAAACCGCACTCAGATCACCCGCGTAGCGGGGCTTAGGCGGGTAGTCGGTGTGCCGGCGAGTTGGACCCCTAGCGTGCACGGTGACGGGCGAGGTTGATTCGGGCGTGTCTAGGGTGCCTAGCCGGCAGAGGTAACCCGAGACGCCACGTGCGCGGGCATGACGTCATACCTTGCGAAGCTTCGGCTGAAGGTGCCGGTGCCGTGACCGAGCGAGCGAAGCTCTGTGGCGTAGCGGACCAGCTCGAGCTGCGGCACCTCCGCGCGGACCAGAGTGCGGCCACCGCCGACTGGTTCGGTGCCGAGCACATGCGCACGCCGGGTCGAGAGGTCCCCCATCACCGCTCCGACGAACTCGTCGTCGATGAGGACCTCTACCGCGTCGATCGGCTCGAGCAGCTGCACGCCAGCGGACGCGGCAGCCTCGCGCAACGCGAGCGCACCCGCAGTCTGGAAGGCCATATCGCTCGAGTCGACACTGTGCGCCTTCCCGTCGTACAAGGTGACACGCAGGTCGACGACGGGGTAACCCGCGGCCAGGCCCTTGCCGAGCTGAGCCCGGATGCCCTTCTCGACGCTTGGGATGAACTGACGCGGAACCGAGCCTCCCACCAC
>JACCZJ010000057.1 GCA_013696065.1 Nocardioidaceae bacterium | reverse complement strand
CTCCTGCATCGTCGAGTACGGCGCAAGTCGATTACGGCGCAAGGCCGCGCCACCCCCCCAAAACGCCAAAGGGTCGGCGAAACGCCGACGAAATCGGTCGGACCTTGGCGTTTCGCGGAGGTGGCGGAGGTGGATTTGGCGCGTCACGCCCTGTCTGGCAGACTATCGGGGTTGCTCAGGCGGGTTCGCCGGGGTGAGCCGCGTCTACCTCACGTCGTGAGGGATCGGTCTCGCCGTACCGGAGAAATCGTGAGATGCCATCACGGATCGAAGCCTTCCACGAGGCGATTGAGCAGCCACCCCGATCAACGACTGCAAGAGGTCGCCGTGCCTTGCGCCTAGTGCGCGACACGCCCGACCTCGGGGGTCGGCGGATCGGACTGAGTTCCCTCCCGGGAGCACAGGGGCTTCATCAAGTTCGAGGATAAGGACGAAGCGAGAGCATGGCGGGACAAAAGATCCGTATCCGGCTCAAGGCCTACGACCACGAGGTCATCGACTCATCGGCACGCAAGATCGTCGACACGGTGACGCGGACTGGTGCGAAGGTCGCGGGGCCGGTGCCGCTTCCTACCGAAAAGAATGTGTTCTGCGTCATCCGTTCGCCGCACAAGTACAAGGACAGCCGCGAGCACTTCGAGATGCGCACACACAAACGTCTCATCGACATCATTGACCCGACGCCCAAGACGGTCGACTCGCTCATGCGACTCGAGCTGCCGGCTGGCGTCGACATCGAGATCAAGCTCTGAGGGGAAAGACGACCAATGAGCAGCACGCGTAACGTCCGAGGCCTCCTCGGCACCAAGATCGGCATGACCCAGATGTGGGACGAGAACAACCGAGTCGTGCCCGTCACCGTCATCGACGCGACCTCCAACGTGGTCACCCAGGTCCGCGCCGCCGACACCGATGGCTACACCGCGGTGCAACTCGGCTTCGGTGAGATCAAGGCCTCCAAGGTCACGAAGCCGATGGCCGGCCACTTCGAAAAAGCCGGCATCACCCCCCGACGGCACCTGGTCGAGATCCGTACAGCGGATGCCGCCAACTACACCCTCGGCCAAGAGTTGGACGCCGACCTCTTCGCGCCCGGCGAGCACATCGACGTCACTGGGACCAGCAAGGGCAAGGGTTTCGCCGGCGTCATGAAGCGTCACGGCTTCCACGGCGTCAGCGCGTCTCACGGTTCGCACCGCAACCACCGCAAGCCCGGCTCGATCGGTGGCTGCGCCACTCCCGGCCGCGTCTTCAAGGGGATGCGGATGGCTGGCCGCATGGGTGTCGACACCGTCACCACACAAAACCTCACCGTGCACGCCGTCGACGTTGACCGGGGCCTCATCTTGGTCAAGGGCGCTGTGCCCGGCGCACGCGGCACCGTCGTCGTGCTCCGCAGCGCGGCCAAGGCAAAGGGAGCCGACCAGTGACCACCATCGACATCGTCGATGCCTCCGGCGCCACATCCGGCAGCGTCGAGTTGCCTCCAGAGATTTTCGACACGCAGGTCAACATTCCGTTGATCCACCAGGTCGTCGTGGCCCAGCTGGCCGCAGCCCGCCAAGGCAGCCACAACACCAAGACGCGTGGCGAGGTCGCCGGCGGTGGCAAGAAGCCGTACCGGCAGAAGGGCACCGGCCGCGCCCGGCAGGGATCGATCCGCGCGCCCCAGTTCGTGGGCGGTGGCATCGTCCACGGGCCGACCCCACACGACTACGTACAGCGCACACCGAAGAAGATGAAGGCTGCGGCACTGCGCGGAGCGTTGTCGGACCGTGCTCGCGAAGGCCGCGTACACGTCGTGGACGGTCTGCTCGACGGCGACCGGCCGTCGACCAAGTCGGCCCTCGCGGCTGTGGCCCATGTGACTGACCGACCTCGCGTGCTCGTTGTGCTCGAACGTGGAGACGACCTGATCTGGCGGAGCCTGCGCAACGTCGCAGGCGTTCATCTGCTCAACGTCGACCAGCTCAACACCTATGACGTGTTGCTCAGCGACGACGTCGTTTTTACCAAGGGTGCCTTCGACGCCTTCGTGGCGGGACCGTCAGTCGGCAAATCAGTCAAGGCAGTGGCGACGTCCACCGAAGCCGAAGCGGTAGTCGACACCGAGCCTGTAGTGGAGCCCCAAGCAGTAGCCGAGACCCCTGCAGTCGTCGAGCCCCAAGCAGTAGCCGAGACCCCTGCAGTCGTCGAGCCCCAAGCAGTAGCTGAGACCGAGACCCCAGCAGTCGCCGAGACCACCGATGAGGAGGGATCCTCGTGAGCAACCTCTACAAAGATCACCGCGACGTGTTGCTCGCTCCGGTTGTGAGCGAGAAATCCTATGGGCTGCTCGACCAGAACAAGTACACGTTCCTCGTGCACCCTGACTCCAACAAGACCGAGATCAAGATCGCGGTCGAAAAGGTGTTCAACGTCAAGGTCACGAGCGTCAACACCATCAACCGAGCGGGCAAGCGTCGCCGCACCCGCTTCGGGATGGGAAGCCGTCCAGCCACCAAGCGCGCAATCGTGAGCGTCGCCGAAGGTCAACGCATCGACATCTTCGGAGGTCCGGTCTCCTGACCGGGCGCGAATACGAGGACTGAAAACTCATGGGTATCCGTAAGTACAAGCCGACCACGCCGGGTCGTCGCGGCTCCAGCGTCGCCGACTTCGTCGAAGTCACGCGCTCCACGCCGGAGAAGTCTCTGGTCAAGCCGCTGCCAAAAAAGGGTGGTCGCAACAACCAGGGCCGAATCACGACCCGTCACCAAGGCGGGGGGCACAAGCGCGCCTATCGCATCATCGACTTCCGTCGCTACGACAAGGACGGGGTGCCGGCTTTGGTCGCGCACATCGAGTACGACCCCAACCGCACTGCACGGATCGCGCTGCTGCATTACGCCGACGGCGAGAAGCGCTACATCATCGCGCCCACCGGCCTCAAGCAGGGCATGAAGGTCGAGAACGGTTCCACGGCCGATATCAAGCCTGGCAATAACCTGCCCCTGCGCCACATCCCGGTCGGAACCACGATCCACGCCATCGAGCTCCGTCCGGGTGGCGGCGCCAAGATCGGCCGCTCCGCTGGGGTCTCCGTTCAGCTCGTCGCCCGTGAAGGCGGCCGCGCTCAGCTGCGTATGCCGTCCGGCGAGATGCGCTACGTCGACGTCCGCTGCCGCGCCACCATCGGGTCTGTCGGCAACGCCGAGCAGTCCAACATCAACTGGGGCAAGGCCGGCCGGATGCGCTGGAAGGGCAAGCGCCCGACCGTCCGCGGTGTCGCCATGAACCCGATCGACCACCCGCACGGCGGTGGTGAGGGCAAAACCTCCGGTGGCCGCCACCCAGTCTCGCCTTGGGGTCAGCCTGAGGGCCGTACGCGCAAGCGCAAGGCCAGTGACCAAATGATCGTCCGTCGCCGCAAGACCGGCAAGCGTTGAGAAGGGCCTGAACACAGATGCCACGTAGCCTCAAGAAGGGCCCGTTCGTTGACGACCACCTGCAAAAAAAGGTGGACGTACAAAATGAGAAGGGCACCAAGAACGTCATCAAGACCTGGTCACGCCGGTCGATGATCGTTCCCGACATGATCGGCCACACGATCGCCGTACACGACGGGCGCAAGCACGTCCCCGTCTTCGTGACGGACTCCATGGTGGGGCACAAACTCGGGGAGTTCGCTCCCACCCGCACCTTCCGTGGCCACGAAAAAGACGACCGTAAGAGCCGCCGCCGCTGATGCGCCCCGGACCACAAGTGATCAACGAGAGAAGTAGAAGATGAGCGTTATGGAGCGTAGGCGCGCGAGCGCCCGCCGCGACAGCCTGCTGGGCGACGAGCCTGGGTC
>JACCZJ010000050.1 GCA_013696065.1 Nocardioidaceae bacterium | reverse complement strand
CATCAGGATACGACAGCACGCCGACGGTCTCGATAACTGGAGTCTCGATGGCAAGCCTGCGGGATGAAGTCATCCCCCGGTTGGAAAGCCTGAGGTGTGGGCGGTAACGACGCACAACAACAACGTTGGTGAACCGGTATAGACCTGACCCGGGCACAGCGCAACTAGCGGACATGCTGCGGCGCTTACTGCAGTGCTGGAGTTCTCGAGGACCGGGCTCAACTTTGCGAGTGGTCGACCCAGGAGACGAGCCTGATCTCAGCGATCCTGCGGTCCACCACGCGAATGATCGACAGCCACTCCACCGAGGTCAGAAACGGAGGAGACTGCGGTGAGCCATCTTCGTCATACGCCACTTCCCCGCCCGCGAACGCACGGACGCGACCCATTCACCGACCTCTACGGTTTCCTGGACGTCGATGCGCCAGTCGGGCCGGGTGCGACTCTGTCGGCCGAGAACTCGCGGAGATCCTCGATCTGCTCCGCCCATCCATGACCTCCACCGACGTAATCGGGCGACACGATCTCGTCGATGGCGCTCATGTCGTGCTGGTGCACGACGCGCTCGATGTACTCCCGGTAGAACCGAGCCGGCTCCCCGTTCGCCATAGGGCGATGCTAACAAGCGCAGCGCGACTGTCTGCCCGTGTCCGAGACCCAGCCTGGTTCGTGTTACTCGACCTAAGCCTAAGTCGAACTCCGCCGCAAATATTCCTGTGTCGCTGTCAGCCGATGCCTCAATGCAACAGTGCCTGTGCTTGTATCGCGTGCGGCTCTGCTCTGCCCGGGGTGGATGAGCGCCCGGATCTGCCAGGTCGGGGCGCGGCGACGACCAGAGGGGTTCCGGGCCGAGGTCACAGGCGCTTGACGAACTCGGCCGCGACCTCGATCGGCCGGAACCCCATGCGCTCGTTGATGGAGACCATGTAGTTGTTGGTCTCGGCGTTCTGGGTGATGACAAGAGTCAGGTCGCCGCGCATGGTCTGGACGGCGCGGAGGTTGACCGCCTTCGTGGCCAGGCCGAGCTTGTGGCCGCGGTGCTCGCGGTGCACGAAGGTGCCCCACTGGTAGACCTTGGTGCTCTGCTCCAGGGACATGGCGAGCGTCGACTGCGCCACCACCTGCCGGTCCGGGGTGAGGGCGACCGTCTCATAGCGGGCACGGCCCATGGCGGCCGTGGTCGCCACCATCTCGGCGTAGCGCTGCGGGGTGACCGCCTCCTCGTCGAAGTCGACGGCACCGGTCGGCGCATCGACCGCGAGCTGGCCGAGCAGCACGCACAGCGACTCCACGAGGTCGTCGGGCACCGCGCCGACAAACGTCTGGACCGTAAAGCCCGCGTGGCGCGGCGCCGCCTCGTCGATCCACTCCTGGATCTGCTCGTCGGGGACCGGAAGGGGGAGGTGACGGACTACCTCGTAGTTGGAGAGCTCGTAACCGCACGCCGCGGCGAAACGCTGGTGGGCGTGGCACTCGCGGTCGTCGAAGGGGAGAATGGCATCGGCCAAGATCAGCGACCGGTCATCGTCCTTGGCGGTCTGCTCGAGCCGCTGGGCTAGCGCCCGGCCGATGCCGCGACGCCGCTCGGGCACGTCCACGCTGAGGTGAAACCAGGCCTTGTCGGTGTTGTCGAGCAGGAACGACCACAGCACGGCGTTGCCGACCATCCGGTCGCCGTCGTAGGCCGCGAACAGCTCCTGCCGCTCACCGCTGTCGGTCGAGCGGAACGCACCCAGGAACTCCCCGAACTCCCAAAACGGCGCGTGTAGCCGACCGTGGAGCTGGGCGCGTCGGTTGACGTCGTAGAAGTCGCGCATCACCACGTCGTCTGCCAGAGCCGTGTCGTCGAGCGCGCGGATGTCCACGAGGAACCAGGCTAGGGCGCCCACGGAATCGGGGAAACCGGTTTTACCCGACGGAGTCGTCCGGTCCCCACGATTGCAAGGCCGTGTCGTCGTCGGCGCAGAGGTAGCGCCCCACGTGGCACTGTTGTCTTAAGCGATGACAGCCCAAGAGGCTCGCAGTAGCCCGGAACCCCTACTTCGAGAGCCGAATACCCCCAACCGTTCGGGACCCGACAGCATATCCTCCTGCGCCGTGGTCAGCCGAAGCCTTATGCAACAGTGCCGTTGGAGGCAGCCACCGACTGACGGGCTGGGCAGATGTCTCACCTGTCCACGACGGAACAACCGATTTCCGCTCGAAGGTTGAGCGCAGGTCGTCCGTTGTGCGCCTCAGGGTCACAAGCCGAGTGTTCCGCGGCAGACTTCGTCCAGTGGCTGGCTCGTTGCTCGTCATCCAACTCTTTTCGCGAAGGTGGGATGGCGAGCATCGTTGTGTTCTAGCCTGAGATCATGCCAAAGAAGACCACAACAACCTTTGTACTGTCATCAGACACCCTGCGCGCAGAGGCGGAGCAGCAACTGTCAGCCGCGGGCTTTACGACCGAGCGTGATGCTCTCAGGCCGGGCGAGAAGGGCGCAGCGCTCAAGGTCCATCATGACGCCCAAGACATTACGAAGGTTACCGACAAACTCCGTGCCATTGACCCAATGCTCAAGACCCGCCATGACTGACCGGCCACAGCAAGGCGAGACGGCCAGTGGTGACGAGTGATTCAGCCGTGACACGTTGACGCCGATGCCCCAAGGTTTGCCCACCCATCGAGGCCCGGTGGGGCTGGTGTCGGGCTGGGCCGTTGACATGAGGCCTAGGTGGCGCTGGGCACAGTGCGAACCGCCGGCTCGTGTGCCGCTCTCCGGAGTCCTCGTCGAGAATGTTGGAAAACTCGTCGGCGAGTTGGGCGGGCTCGAGCCAGGATCTTGTCGAAGGTCGCCAAGGGCATGTTGGTCGTACCAGATCCATGGCCACATCGCAAACTCCCGCTCTGCATCGCAGATCTGCGATGCAAACCGTCCAGCCGGGCTGTGTACATCGC
>JACCZJ010000410.1 GCA_013696065.1 Nocardioidaceae bacterium | reverse complement strand
GTGTCGCTCACCTACGACTGGCAGAAGGTCGACTCCGACACCTTGTCGAAAATCTCCTTCCCACTGGTCTCCGAGGGCCAGCTCGAGGAATCCCTCAATCACCTCGCCGAAGCAGTCAGCGGCTCCTAAGCAAGCCGCGTTCCAGCTCCGCGCGGTTCTGCCTGCGTCCCTGCTTGCTTGCGTGATCGAGGTTCGCAGGCTCAGTCCAGACGACTGGGAGCTCTGGCGAACATTGCGATTGTTGCGTCTCGACGTGACGGCGGGCAATCACGCCGCCTCCCAGCTCTACCACCGCCACGGATTCAGCTCCACGGGCGAGCAGGGCGAACTGTTGGCTGACGGGGGTTCTGCGGGAGCGCGTCATGGCGAAGAGTCTGTGGCTCGGGAGAACTTCTCCGTGCTAGGGACACGCGCTCGGTCTCTCTCGCACACCGCTGCCTGGCGTCGCGCTCCGCAGAGAGGGCGACTGGTTAAGGTGAGGCACAAAGCACTCAAACACTGACGCGACGGTAGGCGGCTCGTGATCGATTGGTGGGACCTGGCCCTGCGGCTCGGTGTCGTGCTTGTCGCGTTCCTCGTGCTGCCGCTGCTGGTGGGTCAGCTCGAGCACAAGGCCATGGCGCACATGCAGTCACGGGTAGGACCCATGTATGCCGGGGGCTTCCACGGCTGGGCCCAGCTGATCGCCGACGGCGTCAAGTTCGTCCAGAAGGAAGATGTGCTGCCCACGGCTGCCGACCGGCACGTCTTCAGATTGGCGCCAGCCGTGGCGCTGCTTCCCTACCTGATCGTGCTGGTCGTCATACCGATCGCACCTGACGGTGCTGCCTCCAGTCTCGATGTCAGCCTGTTCTTCGCTCTGGCTGTGATGAGTGTGGGTGTACTCGGCTCGTTGATGGCCGGATGGGCCAGCGCCAACAAGTTCTCGCTGCTCGGCGGGTTGCGCGTTGCCGCGCAGCTGATGTCGTACGAACTGCCCTTCGTCTTGGCTGCGGTGTCCGCCGCGATGGCGGCAGGGACCCTTTCCTTGACCGGCATCGCGGCAGCGTGGAATCCCTGGTGGCTGCTGTGGCAGCTGCCAGCCATGGTGGTGTTCTTCATTGCTGGGTTAGCCGAGCTGCAACGCCCGCCGTTTGACATGCCCGTCGCGGACGCCGAGATCATCTTCGGCCCCTACACCGAGTACACCGGCATCAGGTTTGCGCTGTTCCTGCTTGCCGAGTATGCCGGGATCGTGGTGCTCGCCGCCCTGACCACGGTGCTGTTTCTCGGTGGGTGGCAAGGGCCGTGGAGTGACCAGCTGGGGTGGCTGTGGACCCTGCTCAAGACCGGAGCCGTCTCCTTCCTCGTCATCTGGTTGCGGGTGGCCTACCCCCGGATGCGGGAGGATCAGCTTCAGTCGCTCGCATGGAAAGGTCTGGTGCCGCTCGTGTTGCTCCAGCTGGTAATCACGACGGTAGGGGTGTTAGCGCTATGAGCTTCGGTAGAGGTCTGCTGACGGGTCTCAAGGTGACCTTGACCAACCTGACCCGCCGTTCGGTGACGGCGCACTACCCCGATGCGCTGCCGGAGCTGCCGCCGAGGTCACGCGGCGTCATCGCCTTGATGGAGGAGAACTGCACCGTCTGCATGCTGTGCGCCCGCGAGTGCCCGGCCTGGTGCATCTACATCGACTCCCACAAGGAGACCGCCCCACCCGCAGCGCCGGGAGGCCGTGAGCGCAGCCGCAACATGCTCGACCAGTTCGACATCGACTTTTCCCTGTGCATGTACTGCGGCATCTGCATCGAGGTGTGTCCCTTCGACGCGTTGCACTGGTCTCCGGAGTTCGAGTACGCCGAAACCGACATCCATGACCTCACCCACGACAAGAGTCGCCTGCAGGAGTGGATGTGGACTGTGCCACCGCCGCCCGCCCTCGACGCGAGCGCGCCACCACCCAAGGAGATCGCCAACGCCGAGAAGGCGGCTGGTCGCCAGACCCCCCCACCCGAGCGTGAGCAGTGACGCTCGTCGAGGTGTTGTTCCTGCTGCTCGGCGCGATGGCGCTCGGCTCGGCCGTGCTCGTCGCCGTCAGCGCCAACCTCGTGCACTGCGCCTTGTGGCTGGTGGTCACGCTCGGGGCGTTGGCGGGTTGCTATCTGCTGCTGGCGGCTGAGTTCGTCGCCTGGGTGCAGGTGCTCATCTACCTCGGTGCGGTCGTCGTACTGCTTCTTTTTGCGCTCATGTTGACCCGTGCTCCCACAGGAGCCGTCCCCGACCTGACGAGCTCCAACCGCTTCCTGGCCGCATTCACGGCGGCGGCTGCATCCGGGTTGCTGATCGTGTCCTTTGCCGCCGGCTTCGGTGGCACTCGGATCGAGATCGGCTCCGGCGACATCGGCAGTGCTGGTGCGTTGGGGTCGACGCTCTTCGGCGCCTGGGTGCTGGGGTTCGAAGTGCTCAGCGTCTTGCTGCTCGCGGCACTCATCGGCGCCATCGTCTTGTCACGGCGGCAGGAGCGCGATTGATGCCGCTGCTCTTCCCTCTGGTGCTGTCTGCGCTCCTCTTCGGAATCGGCACGTATGTCGTCATGGCCCGTCGCCATGCCGTGCTTGTCTTGATGGGCGTGGAGCTGATGCTCAACGCTGTCAACCTCAACCTGGTCGCCTTCGACGCCTGGTGGCACGACGCCCTCGACTCGGGCCAAGTCCTCGCGCTCTTCGTCATTGCGATTGCCGCAGCCGAAATCGGCCTCGGTCTGGCGATCGTGCTCCTCGTCTTCAGAACCCACCAACACATCAACGTCGATGCGATGCGCGAGCTCGCTGATCGCGACGGCGGTCAGCGGGCTGATCAGGAGGCGAGCAAGCACACCGACCGAGGCGCTGGCAGCTCACCGGATCGGGTAGCGGTGACGCCCCCGTGATGACCTTGGGGATCGTGCTCCTCCCGGTCATCGGTGCGGTGGTGGCCATGCTCGCGGGCCATCGTCGCGAGCGCATCGCTCCCCTCGCCGGGGTCGTCACCACCGCTGCGAGCCTCGGTGCGGCCTTGGTTATCGGGTTCGGCCACTGGGGCGACGCGGCCGCTTCTGCGCTCGGCCCCTACGAGATCAGCACAGGCGGCACCCCGATCCTGGTAGGACTTCGGGTCGACCAGCTCAGCGCCTCCATGTTGGTGTTGGCCACGGCAGTAGCGCTGCTCGTCCAGGTCTATTCGGTGTCCTACCTGCGTGGCGACCCGCGCTATCCGACATACACCGCACTGGTCTGCCTTTTCACCGCGGCGATGAGCCTGGTGGTCGTGTCTGATGACCTGTTCGTCTTGCTCGTCGGGTGGGAGGTGATGGGCGTCTGCTCCTACTTCCTCATCAGCCACCACTGGGAGTTGGAGCCGGCGCGGGAGGGCGCAGTGAAAGCCTTCGTGATGACCAGGCTCGGTGATATCGGTTTCCTGTTCGGCATCTTCGTGATCGGCGAAGCCGCCGGGACCTATCAGATCTCCGGCGTCATCACCGCGGCCGAAGCCGGGTCGATCACCTCGGGTGAAGCCACCATCTCGACGCTGCTCCTGCTTTGTGGCGTCGTCGGCAAGTCGGCACAGTTCCCGCTGCACTCGTGGCTCCCCGACGCGATGCCCGGCCCGACGCCTATCAGCGCACTCATCCACGCCGCCACGATGGTGGCAGCCGGGGTCTATCTCGTCGCGCGATTGCTGCCCGTCTACGTGCTCTCCGACGTCGCCATGGCGGTGCTTTCGGGGATCGCCGTCATCACCATGCTCGGCAGCGCCCTGATGGCCTTGGCCGCTGACGACCTCAAGCGGGTGCTGGCCTGGTCGACCGTCAGCCAACTCGCGTATATGTTCGCTGCCTTGTCACTGGCCGGCTACGGAGCAGCAATCCTGCATCTGTTGTCGCACGGTGCTTTCAAGGCGTTGCTGTTCCTGGCGGCCGGTTCGGTCATCCATGCCGTCGGGACTCAGCGGCTCGGCCAGATGGGCGGACTGCGCGCCGCGCTCCCGATCACGTTCACCACGATGACCATCGGCTTTGCTGCCCTGGCTGGGGTCCCGCCGCTAGTCGGTTTCTTTTCCAAGGACGCCGTTCTCGGGGTGGCCTACGAGCAGGCTATGCACGGTGAGTACGCCGTTCGGGGCTGGCTGGTGCTCGTGGCCGGTCTGTTGGGTGCAGCCCTCACGGCGGCATACTCCACGCGGGCTTGGCTGTTGGTGTTCCTCGGCCCTCGCCGCGGCAGCACCGCAGAACCCTCTGACGGGGCCGACAATGGACGGATCGTCGCCGCCGAGCCGCATGAGTCACCCTGGCTGATGCTGGGTCCGCTGGTCCTGCTGGCAATCCCATGTCTGGTGGGGAGCTGGGCAGTGCTGCGGCCGGGGTTCCTTGGGATCGAGGCGGACCCGCTGCATCTTCCCGTCGCCCTCATCAGCCTGGGCCTGGCCCTGGGGGCCATCGCAGCCACGGTCTTCGCGTGGTGGCAGCTCGGCGCCGCTGATCCGGCCGTCCGGCTCGGGAAGTTCAGACAGGTGCTTGCGGGCGAGTTCCACTACGACGCTCTGGTCGAGCGAGTTATCCTGCGGCCAAGTCGGTTCTCAGCCTTGGCTGTGGCGGCCAATGAATCCAGCATCGTCGAGCCCTATGTGCAAGGCGCTGACACGGCAACCCAGTGGAGCGCCCGTCTATTGCGCTGGCTGCATGACGGCAACCTCCAGCGCTATGTCACCACCGTCGTCTTGGGAGCAGTCGCTCTCGCTGTCGTGATCGGGCTCGCGCAGTGACCATGGTCGGCCTCGCGTGATCTCGGCAAGCTCGTTCGGCGGGTTGGAATTTTTGGTCGCTGGACCCGCCGTCGGCGCTGCCCTGTTGCCCCTTCTCCGTGACAGTCGCCGAGTCACGCAGGCAGCGATTGGGTTGGCAAGCGCCGTCCTGGCCGTGTCGATCTGGATGTGGGTCGACGTCGTTTCTGCTGACGGGGCGTACGTCTGGCAGTCGAACGCCTCCTGGATCGCAGCTCTCGACGTGCATTGGCGCCTCGGTGTCGACGATCTCTCCGCCCCCCTCGTTGTGCTGACAGCTTTGTTGACCTGGTGCTGCCTGGTCGCGCTGCTTAAACGCGCCCCCGACTGTGGCGGCACGAGCGCTCTCGTCGGCCTTATCTTGGTCATCGAAGCCGGCAGCATAGGCACCTTCGTCGCCCTCGACCTCGTGCTGTTCTTCGTCTTATTCGAGGTTGTCTTGATCCCGATGTGGTTCGTCATCGCGGCTTGGGGTGACCCGCACGACGAGCCCGGCCGGAGGCGGGCGGCCTCTCGCTTCCTGGTCGTGACGGTGACGGGTTCGGCGCTGATGCTCGTTGCGTTCTTGTTGCTGCGATCGGAGCTCGGCACTTTCGATCTAGCGGCGCTGACCGAACGGGCACGGGTCATCGAATCGGATCGGCAGATCCTGATAGCTGTCCTGCTGATGGTGGGTTTCGGAGCGAAGATCCCGATGTGGCCGTTGCATTTTTGGCTCCCCGATGCCCACAGCAAGGCGCCCACAGTCGGGTCGGTGTTGCTCGCTGGGGTGCTGCTCAAGCTGGGGACCTACGGCCTGCTGCGGTTCTGGTACGACGTCGTCCCGGTCGGCGCACTCGAGGTGGCGCCCTATCTCGGTGCCCTCGGGGTGGTCGGCATCGTGTATGGCGCCTTGGCTTGTCTCGCGCAACCAGATCTCAAACGGCTGATCGCCTACTCGAGCGTCGGGCACATGGGGTTTGTGGCCTTGGCCATCTCGACCATGACTCCACAGGGCCTAGCCGCCGCCAACTTCGCCAATGTGGCGCACGGAGTGATCACGGCATTGCTGTTCTTCGTGGTGGGGGCGGTCAAAGACAGGGTCGGCGATTCAGGTTTTGGCGTGATCGGTCGAGGACTCTATGCCAGGTCGCCACACCTGGCCGCTGTGCTCGCCGTTGCGGCCGTGGCCAGTCTCGGACTGCCTGGACTGGCCGGGTTCTGGGGCGAAATGTTGACAATGCTGGCTGCCTATTCGCCCCACCCCGACCTGCCCCAGACGACATACCTGGTGTTCATGGTCCTCGCCGGACTGGGTGTGGTCTTGACCACGGTCTATTTCGTGGTGGCCGTGCGCAAGGTGTGCCAGGGCGTTCCTGCGAGCGACGCCGTGACCGATGTCGAGGCGGACGAATGGGTGGCATGGCTCCCGTTGGTGGCTCTTACGGTGCTGCTGGGGCTGGCCCCGATGGTGATGCTGTGGTCGGCAGACGTGGTCGCCGCCTTGCCGGTAACCCCATGACAACGCGCGACGCAGGTGGCGTGATCGAGTGACCGCGCCATGACGACGCAAGTGATCGACTGGTGGGCGATCGCCCCGCCGCTTTGCCTGGTCGCCGCAGCGATCACGGCACTGCTGGTGGATGCCTTCGCTCCGCGCGGGTCGCGAGCGCTGCCCTGCGCGATCAGCCTAGTGGGCGTGCTAGCGGCCCTGTTGGCGAGCGCCGCGCTGTCGAGCCATAGTCGAGCGACCTTTTGTCTGCCCGCCTCCGGCATCGAGCAGCCGGTCAACTGCTCATGGGTGATAGACGACGTCACCTTGGCCTGGTGGCTGATCATCTTGGTGTCGACCGGACTTATCGGCATGCTGCTGCAGCCGTCTGTCCACCGCGGCGAACTGCCCGGGGGTGAGCTGTATTTCTTGTTGCTCAGCTCCGCCACGGGGGCGCTGTGTCTTGCGGCGGCACGCGATCTGATCACCTTGCTGGTCGCTCTGGAGACGTTGTCGCTGCCATCATTCGCGTTGGTCGGGTTGCGGCGGCGCAACCGCCGCGGGGCTGAGGCAGCCCTGAAGTTCTTCATCGTGTCCGTGGTCGCGACGGCCTTTACGTTGCTCGGTATCTCCATGGTCTACGGCGCTACAGGCTCGGTCGCCGCCGGCCGCATCGCCACGTCGGTGGCGACGGGGGCTGCTGTCGAGCCAGTCATCGCTGTGGGCATGGTGCTCACGCTGGTGGGGTTCGGCTTCAAGGTCGCTGTGGTGCCCTTCCAGGTGTGGGTGCCAGACACGTACGTCGGCGCGCCGATCGGCGTGGCGGCGTATCTCTCGGTAGTCAGCAAGGCAGCCGGTCTTGCGGGGTTGGTGATCGTGCTCGTGCGGTTTTTCTCGCCGTACGTCGATCTCTGGTCGCCGATGGTCGCGGTGGCTGCCGCCCTTACCATGACGCTCGGCAATCTGGCGGCGTTGCGGCAAAGCCATGTCGTCCGATTATTGGCCTGGTCTTCGGTCGCGCAGGCGGGCTATCTGCTGGTGCCACTCGCAGCCGGTGGCTCGGAGGCCGACATCGGCGCCATGCAGGCGTACGCGCTCATGTACGCCATCGTGAACGTGAGCGCCTTCGCGGTGGTCGGGGCTGTCTCTGCCTGGGGCGCTGTGACTGTTGACGACTTCAGGGGTCTGGTCCGCACTCGTCCGTGGCTCGGCTTGGCGTTGACGTTTGCCCTGCTTTGTCTCGCGGGCCTGCCGCCCGGGATCGTGGGGTTGGTGGCCAAGGTCGCGATCTTCCGCAGTGCGGTCGAGGGGGAGCTGACCTGGTTGGCGGTGGTCTTGGCGATCAACGTCGCCCTCGGGTTGGTCTACTACCTGCGCTTCGTCGCCGCCCTGCTGACGCCAGCGCCGGTTCGCGCGGCAGTTGCTGAACCGCCCGCCTCGGGACAGCCCGGGGGTCAGCGGGAACCACACGGCGCCGAGCTCTTTGTGGTCATTGTGACGTTTATCGCTGCGGCAGTGTTGTCGATCTTCCCGGGCCCACTCTTCTTCGTGCTCCCTTGACGGAGTTTCCCGGGGAATAGGTCGCAACGAATGCACCCCGAGCGGCCCCGGCAGGTGAGAGAAAACACCTGACGGGGCCGAGAGGCAGCCACTTAGGGATAACTAGGCGACTTGCTGCGCGCTTTGGGCGGGCCGACCTATTAGGCGCGCAAAGTCACCGTGTCGGGGTCGGTCTCGTCGCGCCGGGGCCACATCTTCGAGCCGATGAGCCCGCCGAGCATTGCTGCGGACAGCGGCAGGAACAAGCCCCAGAACGCCGGTGCCGCCACGTCTCTGGCAGCGCCGACGACCTTGTCTTCTTCGGCTTCCGACACGTTTGTCGCGGACTGCACCTGCTGCGGGCCGACGCCGAGTTGATTGGTGAGGTCGCCGAAGCTGCCGAGCAGGGCGCTGCCGCCGAAGAAGGTCAAAGCGATAAACGCCACCACGCCGAGGGCCCACACCATAAATCCGTGCAGAAGCCCACTGAATAGCCCCTTCCAGATCGCAGTCGCACCCGCTATCACACCGCCAAGGAAGAACGCCACCAACGCCAAGATGCCGGTCACGAGGCCGCGAGAGTCTTGCTGGTCGGCTTCGCCGGGGTCGAGCGTCAGCCACCCGAGCCAGAAGAACAGCAGCTCTAGCAGCAAGAATGTCGTGAGTGCCGTTAAGAGACCGGCCCAGATGGGACCCCAGCGGACCCCGTCTTGGCGCTCAGCGCCGACCGCCACATTCACGGGCCCGCGATCGTCGTTGTCGGTATCCACCGGACGAACCTGACGCTGAACGACGGTGTCCTCTCGCACGGAGGTGTGCCGTGGCTCGGCGTAATCGTCGTCGCGCACGGGAATTGATCTTTCGCTGGTATATCCGGTCGTATCGGAGTCCGAAAACCCTTGTTTCGGCTCTCCGGCGCCGCTTCCTGCGGCCGTTGCACCGCCGCTGCGATCTGAAGACATTTCTTCTCCTAGGTCAACTTAGTTGAATTGATTACCAAGAAGAGGAAATACCCCCCACCACCGAAGTTATGCCGACCAGCACGCTTTTTACCGTGCGTTCAGCGGTCGTTGGTGAACGGTTCCAGTGCCTCCGGTTGTGAGCGATCGGAGTCGGTTGAGCAGCCGGCTGACCAGCGCAAACGGGCCGGATTAGCGGTAGTTGGTGAACTGGACGGCGAAATCTAGGTCCTGACCCTTGACGAGGGAGATGACCTCCTGGAGGTCGTCACGCTTCTTGCTCGAGACCCGCAACTCGTCTCCTTGAACCTGCACTTTGACCCCCTTCGGTCCCTCATCCCGGATCAATTTGGACACCTTTTTAGCCTGCTCCTGGCTGATGCCTTCTTTGAGGTCGATGTCGACCTTGACCTCCTTGCCGGAGGTGCGAGGCTCCCCGATCTCGAGCACTTTGAGGGACTGTCCGCGCTTGATGAGCTTCTCTTTAAGCACATCGACGACGGCCAGTGCCCGCTCCTCGGCGTTTGCGATGACGTCGATGCCGGCCTCGCCTCGACGCGTCACCGAGGCGCCTGTGTTCTTGAAGTCGAAGCGCTGTGAGATCTCCTTGGCTGTCTGGTTGACAGCGTTGTCGACCTCCTGGTGGTCGATCTTGCTCACGATGTCGAAGGACGAGTCAGCAGCCATGGTGATTTCCCCTCTGGGGTGTCTGTGGTGCGTTGGGCGATCCTGCGGGCGTCGGTCCGGCTGGTCAACCCTACGATCCCGCCGCACCGAGTTAGCTGTATTGTGTCCGTCGCTGCACCGGCCCGCCATCGTGGGCTGGAGGCAGCCACCTTGGCAGGTTGCCCGAGTGGCCAAAGGGAGCAGACTGTAAATCTGCCGGCTCAGCCTACGTTGGTTCGAACCCAACACCTGCCACCCAAACGCCCAGTCCGTCGCGGCTGGGCGTTCGCGTCTTGCTCACGCCTCCTCCCCCACACATCGCGCGCCTCGCATCTCGCGCATTCGTCCGTACGCACGCGGCTTCGTGTCGTTGTGACGGTCAAGAGCCCTCTGGATCGATTCGCGAATCGTGTGACCGGCTGTGTATCCTCATACGTCGCCTGCCCCAATAGCTCAGTCGGTAGAGCGTCTCCATGGTAAGGAGAAGGTCTACGGTTCGATTCCGTATTGGGGCTCGGGAGTCGGGGCCTCATCTGGCATCGTCAGATGAGGCAGCCGCGCCCGGCGGCGGGGTAGCTCAGGCGGTCAGAGCACACGGCTCATAATCGTGGTGTCGCGGGTTCGAGTCCCGCCCCCGCTACACAGCACGGCACCACCAGCACGAGGCAAGAACAAGACCTGTATGAGACCAGCACGAGGCAGCAAACCCGATTCGACATCTGTATCACCGACGACACAAAGGGCACCCTCATGGCCAGCAAGAGCTCAGACATTCGCCCCAAAATCACCATGGCGTGTACGGAGTGCAAAGAACGCAACTACATCACCCGCAAGAACCGCCGCAACAACCCTGACCGGCTCGACCTCAAAAAGTATTGCCCGCGTTGCCGCACCCACCAGACACACCGCGAGACGCGCTGATCTGTGGGTGGGGTGACCCGCTCATCAGGCCAACCCACGCTTGGACCCGCCCCGCGTGAGATAGCGTCTGTGTATGTCGCTTGACCCCGCATTGGCGGGCCGCACGTTTGCGCCCACACCGCCATACGCCGTGAGCAGAGCCAAGATTGCTGAGTTCAACACTGCTCTCGGAGCCGAGCCCGTCAACGAGGGAAATACGGCTCCCCTTACATTCCCGATCGTGATCGCCTTCCAGGCCATGACACAGCTCATGACGGATCCGGAGGTCGGAATCCAGCTGCACAACGTGATCCATGGGGACCAGCGGTTCGAGCAGACGAGGCCGATCGAGGCTGGGGACGAACTAGTCGCCACGTTGACGATCGAGAGCCTGCGCGCCGCGGCCGGCATGGACATGATCGGCACGCGCACCGAGGTGAAGACGTCCAGCGGCGAGCCCGTAGCGACTGCGTTCGCGACGCTCGTACACCGAGGCAGTGCGCAATGACCTGGCCGCAGAGCACGGCTGTGCATCGATCGCGGCTGACCGAGGGTCACGGATGAGTTGGGCACCGGGCCACCAGTTCGAGCCACAGTCCTACCCCGTCAGACGCTCCGACCTGATCCGATATGCCGGAGCCTCAGGTGACTTCAACCCCATCCACTGGAGCGACCGTGTCGCCACCTCCGTCGGGCTGCCGAGTGTGATCGCGCACGGGATGTACACGCTTGCCCTGGCGGGACGGGCCTTGACCACGTGGGCGGAGGACCCTGCCCGGGTGGTGTCGTTTGGTGCGCGCTTCACCAAGCCGGTTCCGGTGCCAGACGACGACCTGGGCATCACCGTCGAAGTCGCCGGTGTGGTCAAGTCGGTCGAGCGCGGTCAGGCGATGATCGAGCTCACCGTCACAAACGCCGGCCAGAAGGTGCTCGGCGTCAGCAGAGCAGTGGTGCGGTGCTGACCCGAACCGGGGTGCGCCTCGCCGAGTGGACGACTCTGCGAATCGGCGGTCCAGCGCCCAGCTTCGTCGAAGCGAGTGCACGGTCAGACCTGTACGACGCCGTAGCCGCTGCCGACGATGCTGGCGAAGAGGTGCTTGTGCTTGGCGGCGGCAGCAACCTCGTCGTGGGCGACGACGGTTTCGCGGGTCGGGTGGTCCACGTGGCCAGCACGGGGATCACCGTTGCGGGAGATGCCTGCTCAGGGGTGGAAGTCGTAGCCGAGGCTGGCGAGGATTGGGACGGACTCGTCGCCCACGCCGTCGCGAGTGAGTGGATCGGTGTCGAGGCGCTCTCGGGCATTCCGGGCACGGTCGGAGCTGTCCCGATCCAGAACGTCGGTGCATACGGCCAAGATGTCGCCGAGACTATTGCGCAGGTCCACGTCTTCGACCGCCTCGATCGACGGCCGCGCACGATGTTCGCAGCTGACTGCGCCTTCGGTTACCGCTCCAGTGTCTTCAAGCGCAACCCCGGCAGGTATGTCGTCGGCGCCGTGACTTTCCAGTTCCGCCCTGGCTCGCGCGGAACGCCGGTGCAGTATGCCGAACTGGCCAAAACGCTCGGGATCGCCATTGGCGAACGGGCCCTGTCGAGCGAGGTGCGCCAAGCGGTGCTGGGGCTTCGTCGCACGAAGGGGATGGTGCTCGACAGGGCCGACCACGACACGTGGAGCGCCGGCTCCTTCTTCACCAATCCCTTATTGGCGCCCGACCGTCTGCCTGAGGGCGCGCCGTCATACCCACAACCGGACGGGACCATCAAGACGAGCGCGGCCTGGTTGATCGAACGGGCCGGCTTCACCAAGGGCTACGGCAACGATCGGGTCAGACTGTCCAGCAAGCACTCTCTCGCCCTCACCAACCGGGGAGCCGCCTGCGCAGAAGACGTGCTAAGCCTGGCCCGCGAGATCCGGGGAGGGGTCGAATCGACGTTCGGAATCGGGCTTGACCCCGAGCCCGTGCGCGTCAACTGCGACCTCTAGCTCTGCCGACTCAGGCGGCGATCCAGGCGTCGATCTCGTCGAGCAGTTGCGTGCGCACAAGCTCAGGGGCAGTCGATCCTCGCACGGACATGCGGGCCAGCTCAGCCAGCTCCGGGTCACTGAAATAGTGCACGTCCCGGGCGATCGCATACTGGTCGATCAGCCGGCTCCCGAACAACAGCGGGTCGTCCGCACCCAAGGCGACCGACACGCCAGCATCGAACAGGCGACGCAGCGGGACGTCCGCGAGCTGGGCATACACACCCAACGACATGTTAGAGCCAGGACACACTTCGAGCGTCACGCCTGACTCGGCCAGCCGATCGACCAGTCGGTGATCCTCCACGGCGCGGACTCCGTGGCCGATTCGATGGGCGCCGAGATCGTCGAGACACGTGGCCACGCTGGCTGCACCGCTGAGCTCACCGCCGTGAGGTGTCGAGATCAGGCCGGCCCGGTTGGCGATGGTGAAGGCCCGAGCGAAGTCACCCGCACCTCCTCGCCGCTCGTCGTTGGAGAGACCGAAGCCGACAACGCCTCGACCGGCATACTGAGCCGCCAGCCGTGCCAGGGCCCGGGCCTCGAGAGGATGACGAGTCCGGTTGGCGGCGATCACGACCGCCACCTGCACACCCGTGCTCGTCGTGGCGTGGCGAGCGGCGTCGAGTACGAGCTCCGTGAAGGCAGTCATGCCTCCGAACCAAGCGGCATACCCACTCGGGTCGACTTGGATCTCGAGCCACCGCGACCCCTCCGCGGCGTCGTCTTCGGCGGCCTCCAAGAGCAGCCGACGAACTGCCGACTCCGTGCTCATGACGGATCGGGCGATGTCATAGAGCCGCTGGAAGCGAAACCAACCCTTCTCGTCGGCTGCTGACAAGACGGGTGGCCACTGGTGCTTCAGGGCATCGGGCAGCCAGATCCCGCGCTCTTGGGCGAGATCGATCACGGTCGAGTGGCGCATCGAGCCCGTGAAGTGCAGGTGTAGGTGCGCCTTGGGCAGTTCCCGCAGCGATCTGAGCCCCATAGCGGGGGCGCCCGTGTCGGGGCTCGCGCTCAGCGGAGCAAGTCCTGGATCCGGCTCACGCCCTCGACCAGATCATCATCGCCGAGGGCATAGGACAAGCGCAGATAGCCAGGGCTGCCAAAGGCCTCCCCAGGCACGACGGCCACCTCGGTCTCGTCGAGGATGATCTCGGCAAGCTCGGTTGAACTGCCGGCGGTTCGGCCTTTGATGTCGTGCCCCAGAGCGGCCGTAACGCTCGGGTAGGCGTAAAAAGCGCCCTTGGGCTCGGGGCATTCGAAGCCGTCGACCTCGTTGAGCATCCTGACCATCGTCTGGCGTCGCCGGTCGAACGCCTCCCGCATCTTGACGACAGCGCTGAGGTCACCAGACACGGCGGCGATCGCTGCCCGCTGGGAGACGTTGCAGACGTTGGAGGTTAGGTGCGACTGGAGGTTGGTCGCCGCCTTGACCACGTCAGCAGGTCCGATCATCCAGCCGACCCTCCAACCGGTCATGGCATATGTCTTGGCGACACCGTTGAGCACCACACACGTGTCGGCAAGGTCGGGCACTTGCACGACGATCGAGCTGAACTCGGCGTCGGCGTAGGTGAGGTGCTCGTAGATCTCGTCCGTGACCACCCAGATGCCGTGCTCGACCGCCCACTGCCCGATTGCGGAGACCTGGTCGGGGGTGTAGACGGCGCCCGTCGGGTTCGACGGTGAACAAAACACCAAGGCCTTGGTGCGCTCGGTTCGGGCCGCCTCGAGCTGATCGACCGTCACCAGATAGTTCTGAGTCTCATCGGCGAGCACGTCAATCGGTTCGCCCCCGGCGAGGCGGATCGCTTCTGGGTAGGTGGTCCAGTAGGGGGCTGGGAGCAACACCTCGTCGCCAGGGTCGAGCAGCGTCGCGAACGACTGGTAGACGGCTTGCTTGCCGCCATTGGTGACCAGCACCTGGGATGGCTGCACGTCGTACCCAGAGTCTCTGCGGGTCTTGTCGGCAATGGCCGACTTGAGCTCCGGCAGCCCACCAGCGGGTGTGTAGCGGTGGTTGCGAGGATCGCGGGCCGCCTCGACCGCGGCAGCGACGATGTAGTCGGGGGTCGCGAAGTCCGGCTCGCCTGCGCCGAAGCCGATCACGGGGCGCCCCGCGGCTTTCAGCTCCTTCGCCTTAGCGTCAACCGCCAAGGTGGCCGATTCGGCGATGCTCCCGATGCGGCGTGAGACGCGCGATCGAGGAGGAGGGGACTTTTCGGCGGCCAGGCCTTGCTCGTTCATGGACCTATCCTTCCATCGCCACCCGAGCATCGTGTCGCAGCCCGCTTCAAGTCCATTCGTCCGGCCAGTTCCCAGTCGAAGGAATGGCGATTTTGCTCGGTTCGACCTGGCAGGCAGGCACCCCGTACACTCGGAGTCTTGGTGGACTTTGCACCCTCGTTTGTCGCGCCCTGACTTCGGTGATGGCTCGCATGCGTGTGTCGAGTCGACCGGAGGGCAGTGGCTCAATTGGCAGAGCTCCGGTCTCCAAAACCGGCGGTTGGGGGTTCGAGTCCCTCCTGCCCTGCAAGGCAGCAACGATCAGGAGAAAGGTGGAGCTGTGACTGAGACCCGCGCTACGAGTTCATCGAGTGAGCGGCGTCCGACCCAGGATGGTCGCACCGGTCTTGGGCTCTTCTTGCGCCAGGTGATCGCTGAGCTGCGCAAGGTTATCTGGCCCACGCGCGACCAGCTTGTCACCTATTTCCTGGTGGTTTTGGCTTTCGTGCTCTTCATGATCGCTTTCGTGTCGTTGTTGGACTACGCCTTCAACAAGGCGGCCTTTGGGATTTTCGGCTGACGCGCCTCGCGTCAGACGTTTCAAGCTGTGAGTCTGCGAGTGATTGAGAATAGTGACAGAGCAATCTGTGTCCAAATCTACTGACGAGCCAGGCGCTGTCGACCTAACTTTCGATGCGCCCGGCAACATCGACGCGTCATCGCAAGCCCCTGGTGACGTCGACAGCACTCTCTACGATGAGGTGAGGGGCGACTCCGAAGCCGCCCTCCCTGATGGCGAGCTGCTCGACAAGAGTGACACGCTCACACCCGACGACGATCCAGCTGAGGAGCTCACCGCAGCCGACCAGGTGGGAGGCGATGCCGCAGCTCAGGCG
>JACCZJ010000481.1 GCA_013696065.1 Nocardioidaceae bacterium | reverse complement strand
TTTCCTGACGGCGCCCCGTTGATCCCGTTGTTGCGATTCGCCTCGCGGCACCAAGGAGGCCCGCCGCCCGCGCCGACGAGCAACCCCCGTCGTGTAATCAATGGTTTCCGTTCATCAGGCGTTTCCCCTTCAAGGCTGCCAACGGGACTAGCTCTCCACCTGCGGAGAACTACGGACTCCAAAGTGCCTAGATGAGCGTAGCTCGCCCACTCAGCAAGGGACGACCCGTTTGTCAGTGCACCGCAACGCGCTTTAGGCCATCAGGTTCGATACCCCATACAGGCCGATCCGAGCATCTCTAGTGACCACCGTTAGCCGCTCGATCACTGCTTGCGCGACGAGTATTCGATCGAAGGGATCATCGTGATGTCGGGGCAGAGTACCTGCCGAATAGGCGTGACCGATGGTTATCGACAAGGGCTCGAAGCGGTTCAGCTCGACCTGACGTTCCAGATCGGACGGTGCATCGAGTTTACCCAGCGACTGCTTGATGGCGATCTCCCACGCGGTGGCCGCGCTCACAAAAACGGCAGAGCCAGGGTTGGCGATCGCAGCGTTAGCTTCCTCGGAGAGCGTCGGGTCGCCCGCCAACCACCAGAGAAGGGCGTGGGCATCAAGCAACAGCCTCATTCGACTTCACCGCTGAACGCCGCGGCGAGATCGGGAGGCAGGTCATCGAAGTCAGGAGCAATCTTGACGCGTCCCTTCCAGGCGCCTGGAGAGCGCGGGCCCGACGCCTCCGTGTAGGGCACGAGCCTTGCGACGGGCTTTCCCGCCTTTCCGATTACGATCTCCTCTCCCTTCGAGACGCGTTCCAGCAACCGGGAGAAGTGGGTTTTGGCTTCGTGGACGTTTACCACCACCGAACCGACCTCCAAGACTAGGCAGGACTTAGTCCACTTAGTCTAGCAGGCGGGCACCTCACTCCACTCGAATACGACCCGGAGCGGGGAGGCTTCAGCCAACCACGCAAGGGCTGCCGGGGAGCGGGAGAGACGTTGCTTTGGTAGCCGGGCGGCAGAGTGAGCTCGGCCGATCACTTAGATGGCATCGTCGACATTCGGCGTGGCGGGAAGCACGCCTCGGGCCACGGCCGTCACCAAGGCCTGGTGGTCACGTTCTGTTTGGTCGGCATAGGCGCGAGCGAAGCGGCACATAGCCCGGTCGACTTTGTCACTTCCGCCGAGGTAGCCGGAGATCATCGATGCCCCACTGGTTCGGGCATGGCTTTTTGCGAGCAGGAACCCACAGATCCTGGCGTAGTTCGCCAGCGCGGGCGCGTCGATCCCCTCGATCGTGATCGCACCCTTCATGTCGCGGAACTGGCGCACGTAATACTGGCGTTCCCCCACGCTCGTCCATCCGAGCAGCGGGTCGCTCACCGTCTGAAGCGCCTGTTGGTATTCCACCACTCGCTGGCCCTGGTGAACGTGCCAGGCGGAGGCTCCGTGAACGAAGCGCGCCACGACGGACCGCCGGGCCTGTTTGAGCTGAAGGAAAACGACATCGTCCGAGCTGCTGCCCTCGCAGAGCGCGACGTAGGCACGTAGTCCGACCGATCCCACCCCTACGACTTTATGGGCGATGTCGACGAGCGTGTAACCGCCCAGAACGCGCGCCCAGTGTGGCGGCGTTGTCTGGAGATAAGCGTCGAGAGCGGCGGCAATCTTGTTCGCCTCGGCGGCGCGCGGGCGGGTGATGAGCGGGGGATCCTCGACGATGCGGTGAGTCCCGTCGCGTCGCTCGGTGAACCGCGGCAACGCCCTGTCGCTGGTGCGCCGTCTGGCTCGTGCCGCGGCGCGCTCGATCTCTTTCCGCAGCGACTTCCGGGTCGCGCTCAGCCGCAACCGGTCGAGATCGAGCCGCTCGTACGAGCGGGCCAGCAACGGCTGCTCGGCGAGGTCTGCGACTTGCTGTCGATAGGCGGCGACACAACCGGTGACGGCCTTTCGGCATGCCTTTTCGGGGGATCCGTTCTGTCGTCCGGCGACCCAGATGCTCGTCACCAGCCGGCGGAGATCCCATTCCCAAGCGCCAGGGTGGGCCTCGTCGAAATCGTTCAAGTCGAAGACCAGCTCCCGTTCCGGTGAGGCATAGAAGCCAAAGTTTCCGAGATGCGCATCGCCACAAATGACCGGTGTGATGCCGGTGGCCGGCAATCTCGCGAAGTCCTCGGCCATGATCCCGGCGCTGCCGCGGAGGAATGCATACGGGGAAGCCACCATGCGAGCGACCCGAACTGGAATGAGCCATTCGAGCCGCCCCTCATGAGCCTCCAGGATTTGCTGGATGGGATCGCGGCGATTGGGGGGCGCGCTCCAGCCCGCCAGCGCGGACCTGGGCACCTGCTGCCTCAACGCCCGTCCCACGGCATAACGCTCGCGCCGTGGCGTGGCCGGCTTGCGGAGAGAGGCAAACGCCTCACCCTCCGCTGAGGCAAGAACGACATGCCGGCCACGGCCCGGCGCCCTGTTTCGGCTGGGCTGGCCGGAGGCGATCATCGAAGTGAGCCTACTCGCCGGCCACACATCGGCTGCCGATGCGAGTTGAACCACGTGGTTAGATCGCCTGCTGCCCGAACCCCCACGAGCAGGGCCCGGACGTGACGATGGTTGGCGTTGTATGCGACTACAAGGCGGGGAACAAGAGGTAAGAAAGCATGCTGCGCACCGTCAGGCCGCCTGAAGCCGGTGACGGTCGTCGGCCTGCCGTGAGTGACCGCGAGGCATGCGGTCGTCCGGGAGTAATAGGCAGCTGTCTCCGAACTCGTGCCACAGATAGCCCGCTTCGATGGCCGTGTCGTATGCCCTCTGCACCAGCGTCGGTCCCGCGACGGCTTCCAGCAGAGAGAGATGCGAAGCTTTGGGAGCGTGCCATCCCGTTATTAGTGCGTCGACCACACGGGCGGGGTGGTCATTGCCAAGCACCAGATCGGTGAGGCCGCTCCCGCAGGCGACGGTGCCATCCGGACGGGCAACGGTCTCGAGCGCTCGGGTGACCGTAGTGCCGACCGCGATCACCCGGTTTCCCGCCTCGTGTGACTTGTTGACAAGCCACGCAGTCGAATACGGGACCTCATAGCGCTCCTCCTGGGGAGGCTCACCGGCCTCGAGTGACGAGACTCCCGTGTGAAGCAGGACCGGCGCGACGTTGATGCCCCTGACGACCAGGTCGGTGATGAGCCTGTGCGTGAACGGACGGCCGGCGCTGGGCATCTC
>JACCZJ010000480.1 GCA_013696065.1 Nocardioidaceae bacterium | reverse complement strand
GCCCAACATTCTCGGACCCACCGCAGGTGGCTCCGTCCGCGCACGACTCTGCTCGGCGCGGCCGTAGCGGGACTGGTAGCCGCTACGGTGCCGGTGTCGCCGGCGCAGTCAGCTCTCGACCCCAGCCCCAGCTGCCCCCAAGGAATAGCTGTCAGCCATGTCCAAAAGGACATGGCCGTTCACGGTCTGACGGTCACCAGCGGCACCACCCCTGACACCTTCAACGGCGAGGTTCTCGGTGTGCTTGACGACGGGATCGCTCCCGGTCTTGACATGATCATGGTGCAACTTCATGGAGCCCAGATCGCCGACGCCAACGGCAACGTAGACAAGGGCATCTGGGCCGGCATGTCAGGCTCTCCCGTCTACACAGCCAACGGCAGACTGATCGGTGCTGTCGCCTACGGGCTGTCCTGGTCACCCAGCGATGTCGCCGGAGTAACTCCTGGCGCCGAGATGCTGAAGCTGCTCAGCACTCAACCCAACAGCCCGGCCCTCAAGACTGCGGCCAGCACGAAGAAGATCTCGATCCCCGGCGCCACGGCTGACCGCCTGGTCTCCTCAGGAGCGATGTCGACGGCTCAGGCCAGCAGCGGATTCAAGCGGCTGCCGATGCCGATGAGCGTTTCGGGACTCTCGAACCGCCACCTGCAGATGGCGGCCGACAGCTTCAACATCAAGCGACCGCTGGTGGTCGGCGGAAGCACGTCCGCGGCTGCTCCGGCGTCTCCGATCGTCGCTGGCGGCAACCTGGCTGCGTCCTTGTCGTACGGCGACATCACCTATGCCGGCATCGGAACCGCAACCGCGGTGTGCAATGACGAGGTGCTCGCCTTCGGACACCCGATGTTGTGGTCGGGACACAGCACGCTGACCATGCACGGTGCTGACGCGATCTACATCCAAAGGGACAACGTCTTTGGATCCTTCAAGGTCGCCAACCCCACTGCGCCGGTGGGGCAGATCGTCGGTGACCACCTGGCCGGCATCCACGGGCTGGAGAATGTGTTCCCCAAGTACACCGAGGTGACCTCGCACGTGGAGGCCACGAACGGCAACTCGCGGAACGGTAAGACGATGATCTCCTACAGGGCGGCGACGCCGTTCCTGTCGGCCATTCACCTGCTCTCCAACGCCGACCGGGTGTTGGACCAGCTAGGTGGAGGGACGGCGACCGTGCACTGGACCTTCTCCGGCACGCGTGCTGACGGTAGCGACTGGACGTTCAAACACGGCGACCGGTTCGCGAGCAAGCGCGACATCACCTTCGAGTCGATCTTCGAGTCCTACCGGCAGATGGGGCAGATCCTGCACAACAAGTTCGAGCGGGTCGAGATCACCGACGTTCACTTCAAGGCGTCGTACAGCCCGAAGTACTACGCTTTGAAGATTGCGAAGTTGCAGATCAAGCCGGCTGACCGCTGGATCACGATCAGGTCATCCCGCCGTCCGAAGACCGTGCACGCCGGCACCGACCTGCCGGTACGCGTCACGCTCACTCCCAGCAAGGGTGAAGGAGAGGCCACGATCGTCAAACTGTCCGTGCGCGTCCCCAAGGCCGCCGGCGGCGAAGGCGTGCTCTTCGTCGGGGGCGGCGGCGAGGACGGTCGAATCAAGGCGACGTCATTCGACGACCTGCTCGTCAAGCTCGCGGACGCGCCCCGAAACAGCGAGGTCACTGCCACCTTGCGCGCCGAGTCGAAACGTCGCGGTATCAGCAAAGATGTCGACACGCAGATTGTCGGTGACGTGGTGTCCGGCTCCAAGCACGTGTGGCTGAACGTGCGCTGACCGACAGGATGAGGTGCCCCCGCGCTGCAGGTCCGCGCGGCGCGGGGGTTACCATGCCGCTCGTTGCTTGGCTGGCCTGGCCGGCTCCCTCGCGAGACGCCAAAGTGGCCGAAGCGGAAGGGGGGTTACGGGAGGGGGGTGTGGTCGGCGGGGACGGTCTCGGCAGGAGACGGCGGGCCGGGCGGCGTACCGTCTCCGAACGGGCGTCCACCCAACTGCTCGCGCTCGTGCGGCTCCAACCAGTTCGCCAGATCGGGGCCCTCCGGGACGATGTGGGTCGGGTTGATATCGGTGTGCACCACGTAATAGTGGCGCTTGATGTGCTCGAAGTCGGTCGTGTCGCCGAAGCCGGGCGTCTGGAACAGGTCGCGCGCATAGGCCCAGAGCACCGCCATCTCGCTGAGCTTGCTGCGGTTGCACTTGAAATGGCCGTGGTAGACGGCGTCAAAGCGGGCCAGCGTCGTGAACAGCCGCACGTCCGCCTCGGTGATGGTGTCGCCGACCAGATAGCGCTGTGACGACAGCCGTTCACTCAACCAGTCAAGTCGAGCAAAGAGCCCGTAGTAGGCCCGTTCGTAAGCCTCCTGGGAGCCGGCGAAGCCGCAGCGGTAGACCCCGTTGTTGACGTCGCGAAACACCAGGTCGATGACCTCGTCGATCTCCGCACGCAGCGGCTCGGGGTAGAGGTCCGGAGCACCTTCGCGATGGAACTCGCGCCATTCGAGTGCAAAGTCGATCGTCATCTGGCGAAACTCGTTGGTCACGACCTGCCCCGTCGAGATGTCCACGACGGCCGGAACCGTGATGCCGCGTTCGTAGTCAGGGAAGCGGGCCAAGTAGGCGTCCTGGATCCGCTCGATGCCGAGCACGGGGTCAACACCACCGGGGTCCAGGTCGAACGTCCAGCTGCGTTTGTCATGAGTGGGTCCGCACACACCCATCGAGAGCACATCCTCCAAGCCGAGCAGTCGGCGCACGATGATCGCTCTGTTCGCCCACGGGCAGGCGCGCGCCACGACGAGCCGGTAGCGACCCGCCTCCACGGGATAGCCGTCACGGCCGTCGGCGGTGATGCGGGTGGTGATGTAGTTGGTGTCGCGCGTGAAGTCTTTGCCCGGCTCGACGTACGAGCCATTTGTGCTGTTTTCAGTCTCGGTCGTGACCATCGGATCCTCAGTTGTCGTATGCCGAGAGGCCCTCTCTCGTGCGGCCAGTCTGCCGCCCCCTGACGCAAATAGTCTGCCGCCCCCTGACGCAAACGCAACAGCGCAGCCCGCCGAGGCGGCACGCGCAGCGGGCTGTCGATGTGCGCCCTATGCGGCATCGCAGGTGCCATCATGTGACGCGACGGTCCAGCGGGCAGGCTAGTCGTCGTACGACCAAAACGTCTGGACCTAGATCAGCCGGAGGTGCACATTGTCGGCACGAGCGAGGTTGATCGTCGCCAGTGCCTTGATGCTGCTGCTCGAGCTGTCGCTGATCCGGTGGTCCGGCGCCAAGGTCGTGCATCTCAGCTATTTCAGCAACTTCGTCCTGCTCGGGTCCTTTTTGGGCATCGGGTTGGGCTTCTTGCGGGCCAGCAAGCCCGGCCGTGGCCTTCCCTACTACTCACCGTTGGCTCTGGTGGGATTGGTCGGGTTCGTGTCGGCCTACCCTGTCACCGTCGACCGCACCGACAGCTCTGTCATCTTCTTCTCCAGCCTCGCGACGTCCGGACCACCTAGTTGGGTGGCCCTCCCGGTCATCTTCCTCGCAGTTGCGGCTGTGCTCGCCGGGCCGGGGGAGATGGTCGCCGACTGCTTCCACCAGCTTGAGCGCCTGGATGCCTACCGGTACGACCTGATCGGCTCGATGGCAGGCATTGCCGCCTTCACGCTCTTTTCGTTCCTGGGCGCGCCACCGTTGGCGTGGTTCCTGCTAGCAGGGGCCTTGTTCGTCGTGCTGTTCGGCGAGGTGGGCACGTCGGTGTCTGTCACCTTGGTGGTGGTGCTGGTGGCGCTGTTCGGATATCCGCTCTCGCAGAATTCAGACCTGAACAAGGTGTTCTGGTCGCCCTACTACCAAGTGAGCACCTTCGAACAGGTCGACGCCAGCGGGGAGACGCTGTGGCAGGTCTACGTCAACGGGATCCCTCATCAGCGCCTGACCTCAGCGGCCTTGCGGCAGAGCCAAGAGCCGTTCTACGTCGAGCCGTATCTGCGGGTACCTGATCCGCCGAAGGAGATGCTGATCGTCGGCGCCGGGACGGGAACCGATGTGTCCATTGCCCTCTCTCAGGGAGTCGAGCATGTGGACGCAGTCGAGATCGACCCGCGGCTGCTGGAGTTCGGAGAGTTGAACAACCCCGACCGGGCGTATGACGACCCGCGCGTCTCGACATACGTCAACGACGGCAGGGCCTTCCTGCAACGGACAGACAAGGAGTACGACCTCGTCTTGTTCGCCTTGCCCGACTCGCTCACCCTGGTCGCCGGCGCCAGCGCCCTGCGCTTGGAGAGCTACCTCTTCACCGAGGAGGCGATGGCCTCAGCGCGAGACCACCTTGCGCCCGGTGGGGCTTTCGCGATGTACAACTTCTATCGGGAGCCGTGGCTCGTCGACCGGCTGGCCGGCACATTGGATGAGGTTTTCGGTCACTCGCCTTGTCTGTTGTCCAACCCTCAGGCGATCTCGCTAGCCGTCATGGTCGCCGGGCTCACGGAGGCAGACCAGACCTGCGACACGACCTGGCAAGCCGCGGGCGATGTCCCGCCTCCCTCGACCGATGACCATCCGTTTCTCTATGTCCAAGACGGCGAGGGTCTGCTCGGCATCCCGTGGATCTATGTCATCGCTATCGGGCTGATCCTGCTCGTCAGCGTGGCTTCGGTGGGACTCGTCGCTGGCTCGGAGGCCAAGGGCATGTGGGCCTACCGAGACCTCTTCTTCCTCGGCGCGGCCTTTTTGTTGCTCGAGACGAAGAACATCACCGGGTTCGCGTTATATTTCGGCACCACGTGGCTGGTCAACGCGCTGGTGTTCTTCGGTGTCTTGGTCGCGGTGCTCGCTGCGGTCGAGATCACCAGGCGTTTCGCGGTGCCTCCGATCAAGACGATGTATGCCGTGCTGTTTGGTGGTCTGATTCTTGCCTGGGCGGTGCCGACCTCGTGGGTGTTGTCTCTCCCGTTGCTGCTCAGGCTCGTCGTCGCCATCGTGATCGCCATCATCCCGATCATGGCGGCCAACGTGATCTTCGCCCAGCGTTTCGCCACCACCAGCAACGGCACGACCGCCTTCGGGACCAACCTCTTGGGTGCCATGTTCGGAGGGTGTCTTGAGTACGTTGCTTTGGCGGTGGGCTATCGCTCGCTCCTCATCGTGTGCGCCGGGCTCTACCTCGTCGCGTATCTCACGACGCCGAAGCAGATTCCAGACTCAACGGGCAGGCACCTGAGCCACCAGCCGGGCTAGTCGAAGCCCGCCGACCTATCCAGTCGAAGCCGCCGCCCTCTGTTAGCCGAAGCCGACCACGCTACGGGGGATGTAGGGCTCCTCGAGTGCAGCGATCTCGTCGGCAGTCAGGTCAACATCGAGTGCGGCGATGGCGTCGTCGAGGTGATGGGGCTTGGTCGCGCCGACGATCGGAGCGCTCACCGCAGACTTGCTGAACAGCCAGGCCAGGGCGATCTGAGCCCGAGGTAGGTGGCGGGCTTCGGCGATCTTCGCTACCCGAGCGACTACACCCCGGTCAGCGTCTTCGGTGGAGGCGTACAGCGACCCGGTCACCTCGTCGCTTTGCTCTCGCTGCGTGCTCTCAGACCAGTCGCGGGTCAGCCGGCCACGGGCAAGTGGACTCCACGGGATGACGCCCACGCCCTGGTCCAGGCACAGCGGCAACATCTCTCGTTCCTCTTCCCGGTGCAGTAGGTTGTAGTGGTTCTGCATGGTGGCGAATCGGGTCCAACCATGGAGCTGTGAGGTGTAGAGCGCCTTGGAAAACTGCCAGGCATACATCGAAGAGGCTCCGACGTACAACGCCTTGCCCGCCTTCACCACATCGTGCAGCGCTTCCAGCGTCTCCTCGATCGGCGTGGTGGGATCCCACCGATGTATCTGGTAGAGGTCGACGTAGTCGGTGCCCAGCCGTCGGAGGCTGGCATCGATCTCGGTCATGATCGCCTTCCGCGACAGGCCCGCTCCATTGGGGCCGGGCCGCGTGGGGAAGAACACCTTGGTGGCGACCACCACTTCGTCTCGGCGGGCGAAGTCGCGCAGCGCTCGTCCCAGAATCTCTTCGCCCGTGCCGTCGGAGTATGCGTTGGCGGTATCGAAGAAATTGATGCCTTGCTCCAGTGCACGCTGGATATGCGGCCGGCTTTCCTCTTCTGTCAGCGTCCACGGATGATTGCCTCGATCGGGAACGCCGTAGCTCATACACCCCAAGGCTAGGCGCGAGACATCGAGACCGGTCGAGCCGAGTTTTACGAAGCGCATCGAGGGTTTCCTTTGTGAGTGGAGGTGTATGGCGATCCGGTGGGTGCGTTCTGCGACATGCAGAGGTGTCTGCGATCAAGTGGAAGCTCTTGCGACAACCAAAGCGTATGGCCATCGGGCGGCTGTCTTCTGCGATACCCGCGCATCGTGCCGGCTCATCGGGGAGCGGCAAGTGGGTGTGGGCAGCCTCACGCCGACTCGGCGCGGCAGGGCTTGGGGGCGAGCCGGTTCGCCCCGTAGCCTAGCTAGGGCGGCTAGTCAGCCGCCTC
This sequence comes from Nocardioidaceae bacterium, assembly GCA_013696065.1. GTDB lineage: Bacteria > Actinomycetota > Actinomycetes > Propionibacteriales > Nocardioidaceae > JACCZJ01. The sequence goes on along the minus strand of JACCZJ010000480.1, from coordinate 3,458 downwards.
AATCCGAAAAGCCCGTTTTCCTTTCTTTGCCATGCCTGGAGTTCTGCAATGTCACCCCGTCCGCGCCCGACCGATCCGCTCGTCGAGCCGATGTCACCCCTTCACCCATCCCAGCCCACACTCCAACTCACCGGCGCAACGCTTCCGCCTCACAACGAGGTGGGCCACGGCCGACGCTTCGATGTGAGCGTGCCCCAAATCCTTGCCGGAGCGCTCGCCACCGCGGCGGCGGCGCTGGCGGCATCATCGCTCGGCGTGGCCGGCACTGTCGTGGGTGCCGTGGTGATGAGTGTCGTGGCGTCGATCAGCACCGCTGTCTTCATTCAACCCATCCAGCGAAGCACAGACGTGATTCGCGAGACCCTACCCATCTCCCCGGACCGGAGCCGCTCAGCTAAAATCACCGTGGCGGCAGCTTCCAGGTTCGTCGACAGCACAGTCGCGGACACCAGGATCCCCGACGCCACCGTCCCCGACGCCACGAACGCCGGCCGCGCCGCCCGCCCCAGCTCGGTTGTCGACCAACAGCGCGATGTGCGACCGGCTCGGGTGGATCGTCGAGTCGGCGGGGGTTTGCGCTGGGGCCTCGTCGCGGTGAGTTCGCTGGCCATCCTCGTCATAGGTCTTGGAGTCCTCACCGGCTTTGAGCTGGTCTTGGGCCGTTCGGCCGCTTCGCTTACCGGGTCGAGTTCTCAAGACGGACCGACCATCACCCACCTGGTCGACGTCACGCGCTCGGCGACAACTAATGGTGACGCCGACCCGGTCGGACCTCACTCGCCCCCGACCGTAGAGGATCCACCCCGCGAGGAGTCGGGCTCCACCCCTGGCGCTCCTGCCTCCCCGACAAGTGGTGCGCCCTCGGAGACTCCACCGGCAGAGACTCGACCAACGGTTGAGCCGACGGAGCCGTCCGTCCCGGCGGAGCCTCAACCGTCTGAACCGGAGCCGACCGAGCCGTCCGTCCCGGCGGAGCCTCAACCGTCTGAACCTCAGCCGACCGAACCTCAGCCGACCGAACCTCAGCCATCCGAGCCGCTGCCCACGGATAGTGCGCCACTGGACCCCTAGTTCCGTAAACCTGCCGTTCGGGACCCGCCAGGGTGTGCCACGCTCCCAAACCGACCGCCGTGTGTGATTTTCAGGTCAGCCTGGGGTGCGACAGTGACACTGGAGGAGCTGGCTTGCGGTCGCCTCACGTGCGCGGCAGGGTGATCAGGTCGGTCAATTCTGCGCGGCAGGGGCGTGCTGCGATACGCTAGGCACATGCATCATCAGGTCTTGCTCCTTATCTAGCCGCGCTGACCCCGGTCAACGACAGCGCGGCTGCCCCTCACGCATGAGGGGCTTTTTTATGTCCGGACCATGGCGGGGCCATATCGCTGCAACGGCAAAATCGAAACTGGCTTGGCGAAGCAATATGCGCAGGCGAGCAGATCAGGAGAGTGCGAATCATGAGCGCGCAAGATGACGAGTTGGAAATTGCAGACACCTCACGAGCAACGAGCGACTCTGGGGCGACACCCGACGAGCCGGCAGCGATAGGCGTGTCACGGGTAACAGACGAGTCCCGAGCGACATACGACATCGAAGCCACCCAGGAAAAGTGGCTGAAAGTCTGGGCCGACCTCGACCCGTTCAAGGCGGCCGACGATGGCAGCCGTGAGCGCCGCTATCTGCTCGACATGTTCCCCTATCCCTCCGGCGACCTGCACATGGGCCACGGTGAGGTGTTCGCGCTGGGCGATGTCGTGGCGCGCTACTGGTTCCAGCAGGGGTATGACGTCTTGCATCCCGTCGGCTGGGACTCGTTCGGTCTGCCGGCGGAGAACGCCGCCATCAAGCGCAACGAGCACCCGGCCACCTGGACGTACAAGAACATCGAGACGCAGGCGGAATCCTTTCGCCGGTATGCGATCTCCTTCGACTGGTCCACCCGGCTGCACACATCGGACCCGGAGTACTACCGCTGGACCCAATGGCTGTTTTTGAAGTTGTACGAGCAGGGGTTGGCTTATCGCAAGAGCTCAGCGGTCAACTGGTGTCCCAACGACCAGACCGTGCTGGCCAACGAGCAGGTGGTCGGCGGGTCCTGTGAACGATGCGGAGCGGAGGTCACGAAGCGCCAACTGACGCAGTGGTACTTCAAGGTCACCGACTTCGCCCAACGCCTGCTGGACGACATGGAGTCGTTGCGTGGGAGTTGGCCTGCTCGGGTGTTGACCATGCAGCGCAACTGGATCGGCCGGTCTGAGGGCGCCCACGTCGACTTCGTCCTGGAAGGCCGCGACGAGCCGGTCACGGTGTTCACGACGAGGCCGGACACCTTGTTCGGCGCCACCTTCTTCGTCGTGGCCGCCGACGCCCAACTGGCGGCCGAGCTGTGCGGGCCAGAGCAGCGCGAGGCGTTCGACGACTATCTGCGCGAAGTGCAACGAACCACTGACGTCGACCGGATGAGCGAGGGGAGGGACAAGACCGGCGTCTTTCTGGGTGTGCATGCCACCAACCCCCTGACGGGTGCTCAGATGCCGGTCTACGCCGCCGACTACGTGCTCGCGGACTACGGCACCGGGGCGATCATGGCCGTGCCTGGTCAAGACCAGCGTGACTGGGACTTCGCCCGAGTGTTCGACCTGCCGATCGTGCGAACAGTAAAGCCGCCCCCCGACTTCGAGGGGGAGGCTTTCACGGCCGAAGGGCGGGCCATCAACTCCTCCAATGACGAGTTGGACATCAACGGGCTGGACGTCGCCGAGGCCAAGGCGCGGACCATCGCCTACCTGCAAGACAAGGGTTATGGCCGCGGCACGGTGAACTTCCGGCTGCGGGACTGGCTGGTGTCACGGCAGCGTTTCTGGGGGCCACCGATCCCGATCGTGCACTGCCCCGACTGCGGCGAAGTGCCGGTGCCGGTGGACCAGCTGCCCGTCGTACTGCCTGACCTGCAGGGAGCGGATCTGGCTCCCAAAGGAGTGTCCCCGTTGGCTTCGGCAACCGGGTGGGTCGACGTGGCGTGCCCCAAGTGTGGAGGTGCGGCCCAGCGCGACAGCGACACGATGGACACGTTCGTCGACTCGTCGTGGTACTACCTGCGCTACCCCACCCCGCAGGACGACACCCAGCCTTTCGACGTCGAGGCGATACGCCGATGGGGTCCGATCGATCAGTACGTCGGTGGGGTGGAGCATGCCATCTTGCACCTGCTGTACTCCCGTTTCGTCACCAAGGCGTTGCACGACATGGGGTACTTGGACTTCGTCGAACCCTTCAACGCACTGCTCAACCAAGGTGAGGTGCGCAACCAGGGCAAGGGCATGTCGAAGTCGCTGGGCAATGGAGTGGATCTGGGCGAGCAGATCGCTAACTTCGGAGTCGACGCCATCCGGCTGACGATGGTGTTCGCGGGTCCGCCGGAAGAAGACATCGACTGGTCCGACCTGTCACCGGGAGGTTCG
>JACCZJ010000452.1 GCA_013696065.1 Nocardioidaceae bacterium | reverse complement strand
GCCCCAGAGCTCGCCCCAAGCCCGCTAGTGCTGGGTCGGGCGGTTGACCTTTGGGCGCACATCGAGCTTGCCGGCAACGAGCGTGCGAACGCCGTACGAGAACTCGCCGGGGCGCTGCTGCTCGCTCAGGCTTGGGAAGGGGACCTGAACGCCTGGCCATGGTCTACACCTCGCGTTGACCCCGCCGCCCCTTCCCCCGTACCCTGATAGGTGCGCTTTGGGCCTGCATGACCTCAGACGGAGCAGGCTTGTGCTCGTAATTCTCATCCGGGTGACATCTGCTCGGGCATCCATGGGACACGATCCAGGGCCTTTGGCGTGCACGCAACGACCTCTATCCATCCGACGGAGCACCCAAGACATATGACCAGCAGCATCGAAGCACCTCCTGCCACGCAGCAGACACCGCAGATCGCGGTCAACGACATCGGGTCGGCGGAGGACTTCCTCGCCGCTATCGACGCGACCATCAAGTACTTCAACGACGGCGACATCGTCGACGGCGTCATCGTCAAGGTCGACCGTGACGAGGTTCTGCTCGACATCGGCTACAAGACCGAAGGCGTCATCCCTTCACGCGAGCTGTCCATCAAGCACGATGTCGACCCGAGTGACGTGGTCGCCGTGGGAGATGCAGTCGAGGCTCTCGTCCTTCAGAAGGAAGACAAAGAAGGCCGCCTCATCCTGTCCAAGAAGCGTGCGCAATACGAGCGCGCCTGGGGCACGATCGAGAAGATCAAAGAAGAAGACGGCGTGGTCACCGGTTCGGTCATCGAGGTCGTCAAGGGCGGGCTCATCGTCGATATCGGTCTGCGTGGCTTCCTGCCCGCGTCGCTCGTCGAGATGCGCCGGGTGCGCGATCTGCTCCCGTATGTCGGCCAAGAGCTCGAGGCCAAGATCATCGAGCTCGACAAGAACCGCAACAACGTCGTGCTGTCACGCCGAGCATGGCTCGAGCAGACTTAGTCCGAGACTCGTCAGAACTTCTTGACCCAGCTGCAAAAGGGCCAGGTCCGCCCCGGTGTCGTCTCCTCGATCGTCAACTTCGGCGCGTTCGTCGACCTCGGTGGGGTCGACGGACTGGTCCACGTCTCAGAGCTGTCCTGGAAGCACATCGACCACCCGAGCGAGGTCGTCGAGGTCGGCCAAGAGGTCACCGTCGAGGTGCTCGATGTCGACATGGACCGTGAGCGTGTCTCGTTGTCGCTCAAGGCCACCCAAGAAGATCCGTGGCAGCAGTTCGCACGGACCCACCAGATGGGTCAGATCGTGCCCGGCAAGGTCACCAAGCTCGTCCCCTTCGGCTCGTTCGTGCGGGTCGAGGAGGGCATCGAGGGATTGGTGCACATCTCCGAGCTCGCCGAGCGCCACGTCGAGATTCCCGAGCAGGTCGTCCAGGTCAACGACGACGTGATGGTCAAGATCATCGACATCGATCTCGAACGTCGCCGTATCTCGCTGTCGCTCAAGCAGGCCAACGAAGGCGTCGACCACACGTCCGACGAGTTCGACCCGACGCTTTACGGCATGGCGGCGACCTACGACGAAGCCGGCAACTACCTCTACCCCGAGGGCTTCGACTCCGAAACAGGTGAGTGGCTCGAAGGTTATGACCAGCAGAAGGAAGCGTGGGAGAAGCAGTACGCCGAGGCGCATACTCGTTGGGAAGCTCACAAGCTGCAGGTCGAAGACGCGCAAAAGGCAGACGTCGAGGCCGGAGAAGCGGCGTCGTACTCGTCAGAGGACGCACCTGCCGCGTCGGCCCCGAGCGGTCCCGCATCCCCGTCGCCGGTTGAGACCGCTACCGGCTCGCTTGCCTCGGACGAGGCGCTGCAGGCCCTACGCGAGAAGCTGACCGGCGCCGGTCAGTAATCACGGCTGCGCCGCTGTCCACTGGCGCGCAAGATTAACAGGAATCGACCCGTCACCTTAGCTGGAGGTGACGGGTCGATTTTTGCGTTATGGCAGCAGAGATCCTTGTTCTCGTTGGCGGCGATCATCGTTTCCGAGCTGGCTAGGCTGAGCTGATGCTGTCTGTGGCCAGGTGCGTGCGGTCGGCGCTAGCCGTCGTGCTCCTGTCGTTGACGGCATGCACCTCCACCCGTCAGCAGAGCCCGGCTCGAATCGAGGAGACGCGAGCCGTGTGATGCGCCCCGAGTTGGGCCACGACACAGGGGAGTCTGGCCGTGAGCACCTCCGCCCTAGGGAGAGATGGGTGGTCACGGTGGGAGATAGCTTCATCTCAGGCGAGGGCGCCCGGTGGGCCGGGAACACACTGGGGCCGGCGAGCGGGGTGGATGCGGGAGGTGACAGCCTCTACTTCGACACGAGCGGCAGGGAGAGCCAGGTCGGCTGCCATCGCGTGACGCTTGCCCGCGGCGCTCTAGGCCCAAGACGGCGACACGTGAACCTGGCTTGCTCAGGGGCCAGCACCGTCTCGACAGGAACAGGCGCTGCGTTCAAGCCGGGATTGGACTTCTACGACGGCGGCAAGGGCCAGATAGGCCAGGCCCTCGCGCTTCAACAATTCGCGGAGCGCCATGACGTCAGCGACGTGGTGGTGAGCATCGGCGGCAACAACTTCGGCTTCGCCTCGGTGGTAATGCGCTGCATCTCGGCGTTTGTGACCACCGTCGGGTCCCGGCCGTCGTACTGCAGAGACGACCCGCAGGTGACCAGGCAGTTCGACGCTGAGTCCGCAGAGCGGGTCAGCCGCGCAATCTCTCAGGCGCTGCGACGCACCGCCAGCGCGATGCGCCTCGCCGGATACCGACCAGACGAATACACCCTCGTGGTGCAGAACTATCCGTCACCCCTGCCACCCGGTCCCTTGATGCGCTACGCAGAGACGTTGGCAGAGCGCTACACCCGCGGAGGTTGTCCGGTGTATGACGAGGACGCCACCTGGGCTCATTCGTCGGCGCTGCCCGTTATCAATGCAGCCGTCTCGGCGGGCGTCGACCGGATCGGCCTGCCTAACGTTGTCTCCTTGGACGTGAGCACGGTCCTGGATGGGCACCGCCTGTGTGAAACGGGCGTCGCCCATGTCGGGCAAGACGGACTGCGCTCTTGGCGCCAGCCAGGCGCCTTCGCGCGTCTGGAGTGGGTCAACCGGCTTTATCTCGCGGTGCAGCCCTGGCGAGTCGAGGAGTCCTGGCATCCGAACTACTGGGGCTTGGCGGCCATCCGCAACTGCGTTCGTCATGCCATCCAAGCCCCGCCGATACCGCGGCCCTGCGCTCAGTAGTGCGGCTTGGCGGAGTAGGGCGTGCTGGGCAACTC
>JACCZJ010000451.1 GCA_013696065.1 Nocardioidaceae bacterium | reverse complement strand
CGTCAAAGCTGTGCAGCGCATGCTAGGTCATGCATCAGCGGCGATGACGCTCGATGTCTATAGCGGCTTGTTCTCTGACGACCTCGACGAGGTGGCCGAACGCCTGCACGATGCAGCGGTCGTGGCCCACCGTGAAGCTGATCGAACAGTAGCCAGTGTTGTCGCCATCAGCCGCTCACCAGCGAAGCCCGGCGGCGTCCGTGCGGACTAGTTGCGGACTGAATCCGATTCTCGAGGATAGATAGATCTTCCGGTAACGGGCTGACCTGCGAGTATGTAGTGCGCCATCAGGGACTCGAACCCCGAACCCGCTGATTAAGAGTCAGCTGCTCTGCCAATTGAGCTAATGGCGCAAGACCGTGGAGCATATCAGCGGCGGACGCGCTGACTACAATTCAGGCGTGCCGACCGAGCCCGACCACCTCGCCGCCGTACGCGCGGCATGTCAGCGGGTTCCCGAAGTCGAGGAGCGGCTCAGCCACGGCGCGCCCGCGTTCTTCGTGCGTGGTCAGAAGGCTTTCGTCTACGTGTGGCTCGACGGCCACCACGACATCGACTTCCCCCACCTGTGGTGCGCCGCACCCGCAGGCGCCCAGGAGGCAATCCTGGCAGCTGAACCCAACAGATACTTCAAGCCGCCATACGTCGGAGGGCGAGGGTGGATCGGCGTCCGTCTCGACCGCGCCATCTCCGCCGAGGAGATGGCGGATCTGTGCGAGGACGCCTATCGGACGGTCGCCCCGGCGAGACTCCTGCGCCGGCTCGACAGCTGACCAGGCCGAGGGGCAGCGAGCTGTCGGGCGTGCCAGATCGCGACGAAGAGGTCAGTCCGACCGGGACTCCAGCACCGCCATCGCCGCGTTGTGCCCGCCGAGGCCACTGACCGCACCGCCGCGTTGAGCGCCGCTGCCGCACACGAACACATTGGAGATCCCCGTCGCCACCCCCCAGCGGTCAGCAGCGGTGACAGCCTCAAAACCGGCATCCAACCACGGCCACGCCAGATCACCGTGGAAAATGTGCCCACCCGGCATGTTGAGCGCAGCCTCGATGTCGAGCGGAGTCTTGGCCTCAAGGCAGAGATCGCCATCCGAGTCGACCGCCACGCAGTCTCGAATCGGCTCCTCCAGGTGCTGGTCAAGCGCATCCAGCGCCCGCCCCACGGCCATGTCCACCACATCAGGACCACCGGCAAAAACAGCAGGTGGCGTGTGTACGCCGAAATACGTCAACGTCTGATAGCCCTGCGCCACCAAATCCGGGGCCAGAATCGTCGGGTCCGTCAGCGTGTGGCAATAGAGTTCACCCGGCAAGGGGTCCGGCAGATCCCCGGCCGCCGCTGCGGCATACGCAGCCTCGAGCTGGCTGTACTCCTCAGCGACGTGCAGCGTCCCGGCGAACGCCACCGCCGGTTCGATCCCCGACTTCCAGCGGGGAAGCCGCTTCAACACCAGGTTTATCTTCAGTTGCGACCCCTGCGGTCGCGGCACCGAGCTCGCGCGACCCAAGAGCTCGTCCAAGACCGCCGACGCCACCCCGCTCAACACCCACTTTGACGCGACGACCCGCTCAAAACCCCCTTGCTCGTATGACGTCTGAGCGCTCGACCCATCGGCCTCGATACGCGTAACCCCAGCGCCAGTCTCGATAGTGGCCCCCGCCGCCAGCGCCGCATGCGACAGCGAATTGGTGACAGCGCCCATCCCCCCGACAGGCACCCGCCACTCCCCAGTCCCGTTGCCGATCAGGTGATAGAGGAAGCAGCGGTTCTGCACCAGCTGTTCGTCGTACATTGACGCAAACGTGCCGATCAGCGCATCCGTGGCCACCACGCCGCGCACCGTGTCGTCGGCGAAACGCCTGTCGAGCTCGACACCGAGAGGCGCACCAGTGAGCCATTCCCAGGTCCGAGCGCCCACCTCCCGCCGCATGTCGGCCGCACGAGGCAGCGGGCGCATCAGTGTCGGCGCCAAGGCGACTGCCACCTCAAAGACCTCGGCGTAGAAGTCCCGCCAGGCGGCGTACTCGGAGTCGCCCCCGGTCAACGAGCGAAACGAGTCCGCCGTCGCGGAGCCCTCACGGTGCTCGACCAGCAAACCTGCCGCGCGTCCGTCGCGCCGCGTCGGCGTGTACGACGCGGTGGCACGTGAGCTGAGCTGCAAATCCAGCCCCAGGTCGGCGATGATCTGGCGGGGGAGCAGGCTCACCAGATATGAGTAACGAGATAGCAGAGCGTCGACGCCAGGGAACGGCCGGGCACTGATGGCCGCGCCGCCAGTGTGGGGGAGGCGCTCCAACAGGATCGTCCTCAGTCCGGTCTTCGCCAGATACGCTGCCGCGACCAACGCGTTGTGACCACCGCCGACGATCGCGACGTCATACTCCTCAGTCACGGCAGGCTCTCCTCTTCAGTCACGGCAGGCTCACCTCTCCGCTAGCACAACGATCTCGGTATGCCGCCCGGCGCCAGGGTCGAAAAGCACATCGCGAGCAGCATCGCAT
>JACCZJ010000426.1 GCA_013696065.1 Nocardioidaceae bacterium | reverse complement strand
TCACCGAAGTGCTGCCCGTCTTCAGCCGCAAACCCATCTTCGGGTATGTCGGCCTGGTGGCGGCCACGCTCGGCATCACCGCGCTGTCTATGGCCGTGTGGGCACACCACATGTTCGTCACGGGCGCAGTCGACCTGCCCTTCTTCTCCTTCATGACGTTCTTGATCGCCGTGCCCACCGGGGTCAAGTTCTTCAACTGGATCGGCACCATGTGGGGCGGCTCGATCTCTTTTGACACACCGATGCTCTGGTCCGTCGGTTTCCTGGTCACGTTCTTGTTCGGCGGTCTGACCGGAGTCATCTTGGCGTCGCCACCCTTGGACTTCCAACTCAACGACTCCTACTTTGTGGTCGCTCACTTCCACTACGTCGTTTTCGGCACGGTCGTGTTCGCCATGAACGCGGGCTTCTACTTCTGGTGGCCCAAGATCACCGGACGCATGCTCGACGAGCGCCTCGGGAAAATCCATTTCTGGTTGTTGTTCATCGGCTTCCACACCACGTTCCTCGTGCAGCACTGGCTCGGTGTCATCGGATTCCCCCGCCGCTACGCCGACTACCAGGTAACCGACGGATTCACCCCCCTCAACGCCGTGTCGAGCATCGGCGCCTTCGTGCTCGGCGCGTCGACACTTCCCTTCCTCTACAACGTATGGAAGTCGCGGCTCAGCCCGAAGGTGGAAACCAACGACCCGTGGGGTTGGGGTCGATCGCTCGAGTGGGCCACCTCCTGCCCACCACCTCGGCACAACTTCGTCACGCTGCCACGAATCCGCTCCGAAAGCCCTGCCTTCGACCTCCACCACCCAGAGGTGGCCCTGATGGAGATGGACGAAAACGAAAACCTCAACGTCGACGGAGAAGTCGCTGACACTCCTCAGATGCAGGGACGCCGCAGTCACCTCGAGGAGCAGGTCGGTGGTGCGCCTCCCCAAGGCGCCGGTGAGGGTGAGGATGAGCGACGATGAAGACAGAAGCATGGGTGTTCGGTCTCAACTCGATCTTCTTTGCCCTGGTGGCTCCCACCTACTGGTTCTTCTCAGAAGACCCCACCGGGACTTCTGCACTGGTTATGACCGCAGGCCTGACTCTCCTGATCACGTTCTACCTCGGGTTTCACGCCAACCGGATGGATGCGCGCCCTGAGGATCTCAAGGATGCAGAGGTCGTTGACGGTGCCGGAGAGCTGGGTTTCTTCCCGCCTTACTCCTGGTGGCCGCTGTGGTCTGCCCTTGCCTTGGCGGTCTGCGTCCTCGGCGTCGTTTTCGGTTGGTGGCTGCTCTTCATCGGCGCTGGCGCTGGTTCGATCGCGCTGATCGGATGGGTCTTCGAGTACTACCGCGGCGAACACGCTCACTGACCAGAGCTGTACCCCCGAGGGCAGCTCTGATCGATGTCGCACAAACCCAGCCGCAGCCGACCTCGCCACGGTCTGGGCTGCCACGGTCTGGGCTGTGGTCTACCTCTTGGCGCTGGAACTGCTGGAGTCAGATTCTGAAGACGACCAGTCGTCACCGCCGACGAAGCCTCCGGTTTCGATACCCACATGGCGTTCGCGTCCATCCAGCCCGTCTGCACCGTGGCCATTGTGCTGGGCGTGGTGGGCTGCCTCTTCGATCTCGGCCGTAGTCGGCTTGGGCACCTCATCGGCATACCAAAAGCGTGACAAACGGGCGCGGATCCGCTCTTTGCCTCGACCGGGAGCGGCGACTCCGTTGGCGTCGGCGGATGCGCTGACTTCAAGCGGCACCCGTCGCTCGTGGGTGGTCAACGAGTATGCCCGGCTCGGGTCGATCGGTGCGTGGATCTCGCTGTAGGAGCCTTCCGGCGACCGCACGATGACACCGGTCTCATATCCGTGCAGGACCAGCTCACGATCGTGCCGTTGCAGGGACAGCGCCCACCTTCGGGCAATGATGAAGGCGAGAACCGGTCCGATGATCACGGCGAAACGCATGAACACGATCACGGTGTTGATCGACAGGCTGAACTGCGTCGCGATGACGTCGTTGCCGCCGGCGATCCACAACAATCCGTAGGCCGTGACACCGGCAGCGCCGAAGCCTGTGCGCGTGGGCTGGTTGCGGGGACGCTCGAGCAGGTGATGCTCGCGTTTGTCGCCGGTGATCCATCGTTCGATGAACGGGTACGCCCCGAGGACGCCGAACAGCAGCCCCATCAGCCCGAGCCCAGGGATCATGACGTTCCAGGAGATGGTGTACCCGAAGAGCTCGCTCTCCCAGGGCAGCATGAGGCGAAGACCACCGTCCAGCCATCCCATGTACCAGTCAGGCTGTGAGCCTGCCGTGACCTGGGAGGGATTGTAGGGGCCGTACATCCAGATCGGGTTGATCTGCAGGAGAGCTCCCATGAGCGCCGTGACGCCAAAGACGATGAAGAAGAAGCCGCCGGCCTTGGCCATGTAGACAGGCATCAAGGGGAAACCGACCACGTTGTTGTTGGTGCGACCCGGGCCGGGCCACTGCGTGTGCTTGTGATAGACGAGCAGCAGCATGTGAGCCGCGATCAGACCGAGCAGAAGACCTGGGAGTAGGAGGACATGCACGACGTAGAGACGAGGGATGATGTCGTCACCAGGGAACTCGCCACCAAAAGCGAAGAAAGAGATATAGCTGCCGACCACCGGCACCGAACGCATGATGCCTTCGGCGATCCGCAAACCGGTACCGGACAGCAGGTCATCGGGCAGCGAGTAGCCGGCGAAACCTTCGACGATGCCGAGTTGAAGCAGCGCCAGACCGATGATCCAGTTAAGTTCGCGAGGTTTACGGAAGGCGCCGGTGAAGAACACCCGGAGCATGTGAATGGTCATAGAAGCCAGGAACAGGTTTGCGGCCCAGTGGTGCATCTGCCGCATGAGCAGTCCGCCGCGCACGTCGAACGACAGGTCGAGGCTGGTCGCGTACGCCTCGGACATGTGCAGGCCGCGGAGTTCGGCGTAGGAACCCATGTATTCGACCTCAGCCATGCTGGGCTTGAACCACAACGACAAGAACACCCCGGTGAGGAGCAAGATGACGAAGCTCCACAGGGCGATCTCGCCCAACATGAATGACCAGTGGTCGGGGAAGACCTTGCGGAGCTGTTTCTTGGCGAGTCCGCCCAAGCCGAGGCGCTCGTCCAGCCAGGTGACGGCACCTGCGCCCTTCATCGGACGCTTGGGCACACTCGCGGCGGGCGCCACAGCACTCGTGCTACCGCTGGTGGTGGTCGGCGCGCTCATACGATCAGCCTCGTTCCCAATAGCTAGGGCCTACCGGTTCGGTGAAGCCATCCGCCGCAATGAGGTAGCCCTCTTCGTCGACAGCGATCTGCAGCTGCGGCATGGCTCGAGCAGCGGGCCCGAAGAGAACCCGACCGCTGTCGGCTAGATCGAAGGTGGACTGGTGGCACGGGCAGAGAAGTTGGTGGGTCTGCTGTTCCCAGAGGCTGATCGGGCACCCGACATGGGTGCAGATCTTGGAGTAGCAGACGATTCCGTCGACGTCCCAATCCTCCCGGCCAGGCGCTGGAGTGATGTCGTCTGGCGTCATCCGGACCAGAATCACCGGCGCCTTGGTTTTCTCGATCTGGAGCTCGTGGCCTTCGTATTCAGCTGGAGTGACGGTCCCATCCGGGCCTTCACTTTCAAAGAACGAGGCTGGCGCGGCGTTGATCTGGCCGCCCACAGCAAGCTCGTCGGGCCTGATTGGGTCCCCGGAAACGTCCTTCACGATGCGCACGCCCCTTTTCCACACGGTGCGCGCGTAGACGTCGCCGGGGAGAGGTCCGAGGTCACCCAGGAGCACCACGGCGGGCAGGCCGAGGAAGGCGAGGCTGCCGAGCAGGCTGTTGCGCACCAGGGTCCGTCGCCCGAAACCCGACTCGTCGGCGCCGGCCTGGAAGGCGGCGATCGACTCGGCCCGATCGGCGGCGGTGGAGGCGGCGCCGTGGCGGTACTCGACCAGCTCGTGGTCGGCCATCAGCTTCCTTGCCCATTGAATGGCGCCGATGCCGATGAACAGCAGCGCGAGTCCGAGGGTGAGGCCAAGTGCGAAATTGGAGGCGTTGTAGCCGGCGAACGTGGCGCTGTCGTCGATGAGGAAATAAGCGACGCAAAACGCCAGCGTCAACAGGGCGGCGCCACCGAACAGCATGGCGATCTGACGCTCGGCGCGACGCTCCATGATCGGGTCGATGTCGGTCGGCCTCGGTTCGTGCGGAGCGATGCCCGGATCGCTGACGGGCTCGGCAGGGCGATCCGGGAGGAGGGAAAGGTCTTGGCCGGATGTGCCGCCGTCGATGGCAGGCGAGTGGTCGGGGAGGCCTTCGCCGTGAGGGTCGTGATGACTCATTGCTGCTTCTTCTTTCCCGCTCGGACGCCGTTGTTACCGATCCACACTGACGCCAGGACGAGACTTCCGATGCCGCCTAGCCAGCCCCACAGGCCCTCCGTCACAGGCCCCAAGCTGCCGAGGGGCGAGCCGCCGTAGGCCGGCTGCTCCTCGAGCCTTTCGAGGTAGGCGATGATGTCCTTCCTGTCCTGGGGCTCGAGCCAAGAGAAGACCGGCATCTGCTGCGGGCCGGTCACGATCGCTTCCACGATGTGCTCGGGAGACACGCCCTTCAGCGGCGGGGCGTAACGTCCTTCGGCGAGTGCGCCGCCGGCACCAGCGAAGTTGTGGCAAGCGGTGCAGTTGGTTCGGAAGAACTCACCCCCACGCGCCACTGAAGCGCCCTCAGTGGAGTATTCCTCTGGGGCGGGGATGGCGGGACCTGGCGCCAACGAGGCTACGTATGCCGCCAGCGCAGCTATCTCCTCGTCGGAGTACATCCCCTCTTTGCGCGGCGCCTGCACATCGGGTCGCGCCATCGGCATCCGACCGGTCTCGACCTGGAAGTCCACCGCCGCTGCCCCGACACCGATCAGGGAGGGGCCATTGTTGCTGCCGCTCTGCATCTCGATCCCCTCGGCGTTGAGGCCGTGACAGCTGGCACACCCCACCACGAAGAGTTCGCGACCCTCGGCGATCAGGTCGGTGTCACTGCTCGATGACCCGTCCGCAGCCGCCGGGCGCACAGCGGCATACAGGCTGCCAGCCACCACCAATCCCAGCAGCACGACCACCAGACCCGCGAGCGGGTGTCGGCGGTGAGTCGACAGCTTCTTCACAGGGTCGCCTTTCGCGCGCTATTGAAGGAGGTAAATCGTGGCGAACAAGCCGATCCACACCACATCGACAAAGTGCCAGTAGTAGGAGACGACGATGGCCGTCACGGCTTGTTCGTGGGTGAACGTGCGGGCCATAAACGTCCGACCCAGCACGAACAAAAAGGCGATGAGCCCACCGGTCACGTGGATCCCGTGAAAACCAGTGGTCAGGTAGAAGATCGACCCGTATGCCGACGATGGAATCGTGACGTTCTCGCGGATCAGCTCAGAGTATTCGAGCACCTGGCCGGCGATGAAGAAGGAGCCCATGACATACGTGAGGACGAACCACTCCCGCAGGCCCCACCTGCGAAAGTCGAGCACCCCTCCGGACCGCCCCACCTGACCACGCTCGGCTGCGAAGACACCGAGCTGGCAGGTGACCGAACTCAAAACCAGCACAGTCGTGTTGATCGAGGCGAAGGGGACGTTGAGCTTTGCAGTCTCCTGTACCCACAGCTCTGGGATGACGGAGCGCAAGGTGAAATAGGCTGCGAAGAGCGACGCGAAGAACATGAGCTCACTGGCCAACCACACGATGGTCCCGACGCTCACCATGCTCGGTCGGTCGTGTTGGCCGTGCAGTCTCGATGCCGGGATCGCGGTTGTAGTCGCCACGGAGCCATTATGTCCGGCCCGCCTCCCAGAGGCACGTCGACCCCCCGCACATATCTAGTGTGGAGTCGTGGTGTTCGTGGCTCATGGCGATCGAGGAGATGCGATTGCCCCTATCGACGGGTGGCAGGTCTTTTCGGCGTGGACCTTTGAGCCCCTTCCCATAGCCGTTGTCATGGCCATCGGGCTGCTCTATGGCGGCGGTGTCTGGACCTTGCACAGACGTGGTGACCGGTGGCCACTGGGGCGGACGGCCAGCTTCGTGCTGGGAGGTCTCGGTTCGCTGCTGGTGGCCACGGGCTCGTCCCTAGCGACGTACGACACCGTCTTGCTGAGCATGCACATGACGCAGCACATGGTCTTGTCGATGGCCGCCCCCATCTCCTTGGCGCTGGGAGCCCCAGTCACCTTGGCGCTCCGATCCCTGCCGCAGCGCCCCCGTCAGGTCGTGCTGTGGGTGCTGCACAACAGGGTGGCCGCGATCATTGCATCGCCCCCGGTGGCCTTCGTCGCCTTCATCATCAGCCCGTGGGTGCTCTACTTTTCCGGTTGGTATCCGGCAACACTGGAGTCTGCCGCGCTGCATGACCTGCTCCATCTGCACTTCGTGCTGGTCGGCTGCCTCTTCTTTTGGCCGCTGCTCGGGTTAGACCCGATGCCAGGGCGAGTTTCCTATCCCCTGCGCATGTTGACGGTGTTTGCGACCTTGCCCTTCCACGCATTCTTGGGCGTGACCATCATGGCGATGGAGGAGGTCATCGCCTCCGACTGGTACTACTCCTTGGACCGGCCGTGGCCCCCGAACCCAGTGGATGACCAATACATCGCGGGAGGCATCTTGTGGGGTTCTGGGGACATCGTCAGTCTTGTCATTTTCGGCGTGCTCTTCGTCCAGTGGGTGCGTCAGAGCAACCGCGAGGCGGCGCGCGAGGACCGACGCCTGGATCTGGAAGAGGCCGCTGAGGCGGCTGCCTCGGCGAGCCGACGAGAGGCGGCAACCCCACCGGGCCCGGGAGGCTTGTAGCATCGCGACGAGTTCGTGTCGGACAGCGAGGAGGTCAGCTTTCATGTTGGTGCTGGTTTACAGCGACGACTCCCACACGCGGTCTGATGTGATCTTGGCGTTGGGCAAGCGCCTGCACCCGGACCTGCCCGTGCTCGAGTATCTCGAATGCGCCACCGAACCCGTCGTAATCGCCGCAATGGATGCCGGCGGCATCGACCTCGCCATCCTCGACGGTGAAGCCGTCCCCGCCGGCGGCATGGGGATATGCCGTCAGCTCAAGGACGAGATCTACCAATGCCCGCCCGTTCTCTTGCTGACCGGACGAGCCGAGGATGGCTGGCTCGCCACGTGGTCGCGTGCGGACGCGGCTGTTCCGCACCCTCTCGATCCCATCGCGCTGGCCGAGGCTGCAACCCTCTTGCTGCGACCACGGGCCGATGTCGTCGCTCCCTGACACCCCCTCTGAATCTCGCATCACGTGGCCGGATGTCTTGTCCAGCCTCATCGCCGGTGCCGATCTCTCTTCGGCGCAGTCTGGCTGGGCTATGCGCGAAATCCTTGCCGGTGAGGCGACACCAGCTCAGATTGCCGGCTTCGCGGTGGCGTTACGCGCCAAAGGAGAAACCGTCGACGAGGTCGAGGGGCTGGTCGCGACCATGTACGACTTCGCCACGCCGGTGACCTTCGCACCCCGCTCCGTCGACATCGTCGGGACCGGAGGGGACCGCTCGCATACCGTGAACATCTCGACCATGGCGGCGCTGGTCACTGCGGGGGCAGGTGTTCCCGTCGTCAAGCACGGCAATCGAGCCGCGTCGTCGTCTTGCGGATCGGCAGACGTCTTAGAACACCTCGGGGTGCGCCTCGACCTCTCACCTGCGCAGGTCGAGCAGGTTGCCAACCGGGTGGGAATCACGTTCTGCTTTGCCCCCGTGTTCCACGCTGCGCTGCGACACGCCGCCGTGCCACGGCGGGAGCTGGGGG
>JACCZJ010000421.1 GCA_013696065.1 Nocardioidaceae bacterium | reverse complement strand
GTTCGAACGGGCCTGGTCGACGTTGCGTGCTCCGGGGATGACGGTGGAGACCTCTGGGTGCTGCCAGAGCCAGGCGATCGCTGCTTGGGCCGAGGTGGTGCCGTCCGGGGCCTCCGCGTCAACGAGTGCGCTGAACTCCTTGGCGGCGGTGACACCGACGGCGTAGTCCACACCGGAAAACGTCTCGCCCACATCGAAGGCGCTCCCGTCCCGGTTGAAGTTGCGGTGGTCGTCGGCCGCGAAGGTCGTGCGGGAGTCATACTTGCCGGAGAGCAGGCCGGAGGCGAGCGGGACCCGGGCGATGAGGCCCACGCCGGCCTTGGCTGCTGCCGGGAACACCTCTTCGAGGGGCTTGAGGCGAAAAGCGTTGACGATGATCTGCACGGTTGCGACGTGCGGGCGGGCGATCGCGGCCAGGGCCTCCTCGACCTTCTCGACGCTCACGCCATAGTTCGCGATCGCGCCCTCCTCGACAAGGGTGTCGAGCGCGTCGAGCACCGCCTCCTCGTGGTAGACGGCGGTGGGCGGGCAGTGCAGCTGCACCAGGTCGAGCGTGTCGACGCCGAGGTTGCGCCGTGACCGGTCCGTCCAGGCCCGGAAGTTGGCCAACACAAAGCTTTCGGGAACCTGGTCTGCCCGGCGGCCCATCTTGGTTGCCACCGTGATCTCGTCCGCCGTGCCAGAACGCGCGCGAAGGAACTGGCCGATCAGTTGCTCGCTGCGCCCGTCGCCG
Source organism: Nocardioidaceae bacterium (assembly GCA_013696065.1). Classification (GTDB taxonomy): domain Bacteria; phylum Actinomycetota; class Actinomycetes; order Propionibacteriales; family Nocardioidaceae; genus JACCZJ01. Next base: position 5,982 of record JACCZJ010000421.1, on the reverse strand, counting down.
TAGACGTCGGCAGTGTCAAAGAACGTGACGCCCTCATCTGCGGCGGCATGGAGTACGGCGAGCGCGTCACTCTCCGAGACATCGCCCCAGTCAGCCCCGAGTTGCCACGTTCCCAGCCCCACCACCGACACCATCCGACCGGTGCGGCCCAGCGTGCGTTTCTCCATGAACAAGTCAACCCTTCTCGAGGGACTGCTGGCCCATCGAGCCAGACCCGGCACACGTGCTCTCTAGAGTGTTCGGAGCACCAGTATTCCCTGAAGAGGAGACCCATGACAGCCGAGCGCCCACCATTGCCCCCTTTCACCCGCGAAACCGCTGCGACCAAGGTCCAAGCTGCCGAGGACGCCTGGAACACTCTCGACCCAAACCGGGTAGCTCAGGCCTACACCGAGGACTCCCAGTGGCGAAACCGCGACGAGTTCCTCACGGGGCGCGAGGAGATCGTCGCGTTCCTCACCCGAAAATGGCAGCGCGAACTGGATTACGCCCTGCGCAAGAGCCTCTGGGCATTTACCGAGGACCGGATCGCCGTGCGGTTTCAGTACGAATGGCACGACGATTCCGATCAGTGGTACCGCAGCTACGGCAACGAGCTGTGGGAGTTCGCAGCTCATGGGCTGATGGCCCGCCGCGAAGCCAGCATCAACGATGTAAGAATCACCGCAGACGAGCGCCGGATCTTCGGCCCGCGGACTCCCGATGAGTCAGACACCAGCATCCCTCTGCGCTAGCGGTCGCAGTGGGCCGAGACGCCAGGCGTGACGGACACAGCGACGAGGTCGAGGGGGCTCTGCCATGGCGCCGATTTGCATAGTCATGTGAAAATACGCATAATCATACGTATGGCGAAGGTGGCGGTCGCGGGAGCCAGCGGCTATGCGGGAGGAGAGTTGGTGCGCCTCCTGCTCGCGCACCCGCACGCGGAGATCGGCGCCCTGACCGCCGCCAGCTCTGCCGGTACGACGCTCGGCACTCACCAGCCGCACCTTGTCCCGCTAGCTGACCGCATCCTCGAAGACACCACTTCCGACGTACTCAACGGGCATGATGTGGTCTTCCTCGCGCTGCCGCACGGTGCTTCAGCCGCCATTGTCGAGGAGCTCGGCACCGACACCCTAGTGATCGACTGCGGAGCCGACTTCCGGCTCACGGCCGACGAAGCCTGGGCCGAGTTCTACGGCGGACAGCGGGCCGGGGCGTGGCCCTACGGCCTGCCGGAGCTGCCCGGTCAACGACAAGCGCTGGCTCAAACCCGCAGGATCGCGGTGCCCGGTTGCTATCCCACAGTTTCGACGTTGGCATTGGCGCCGGCTGTCGCGGCAGGCCTCATCGATCCCGCGTCGATCACCGTGGTTGCCGTCTCAGGCACGTCAGGGGCGGGCAAGGCGACCAAGCCGAACCTGATGGCCTCCGAGATTGTCGGTTCGGCCAGTGCGTACGGCGTGGGAACGCATCGCCATACACCGGAGATCGAGCAGAGCCTGGCCACGTTGTCGGCCTCGAAGGTACGGGTCTCCTTCACTCCGGTGCTTGCTCCGATGTCGCGCGGCATCCTCGCCACCGCCAGCGCCGAGCTTGCGCCCGGTGTCACCGATTCCCAGGTGCGGGAGGCCTATGACACGGCGTACGAGAAGGAACGCTTCGTCCACCTCTTGCCGCACGGGAGTTGGCCCACCACCAAGGCAACCCTCGGATCCAACAGCATGCACCTGCAGGTGATCGCCGACCAGCGGGCTGGACGGCTGGTTGCCGTCGGAGCCCTCGACAACCTGACCAAGGGCACGGCTGGGGCAGCCGTGCAGTGCATGAACATCGCCCTCGGCTTCGACGAGCACGCAGGCCTGACCACGATCGGACTCGCGCCATGATCGTCGATGGACCGGCCCGCTGATGTCGGTCACCCATCCGCAAGGATTCGCCGCCGCCGGCGTGGTCGCCGGGCTCAAATCATCCGGCGACAAGGACATCGCGCTTATCGTCAACACCGGCCCCTCCGACGTCGCGGCCGCGGTCTGGACGAGCAACCGTTGCAAGGCAAACCCGGTCTTGTGGAGCGAACAGGCGGTCATGGACGGCAAGGCCCGAGCGGTCGTCGCGAACTCCGGCGGCGCCAACTGCTACACCGGCCCCGCCGGCTTCCAGTTGACCCATGCCACGGCTGAGCTGGCGGCCGAGCTCCTCGACTGTGCTCCGCTCGACGTGCTCGTGTGCTCCACTGGCCTGATCGGCCTGCTCAACGACTCCGACACACTGCTCGAGGGGGTCCGCGCCGCTGCCGGGGATCTCAGCGACACCGGCGGTCTCGATGCCGCAGCAGCGATCCTGACCACCGACTCGGTGAGCAAGACTGCTGTCGTCGACGGTCCGGGCTGGTCGATCGGTGGCCAGGCCAAGGGCGCCGGCATGCTGGCACCGGGCCTCGCGACGATGCTCGTCTTCATCACCACTGACGCCGCTATCACATCCACCGTTGCGGACGAGGCGCTGCGGTCCGCCACGCGGCTGACCTTCGACCGCCTCGACTCCGACGGCTGTATGTCGACCAACGACGCCGTCGTGCTCCTCGCCTCGGGAGCAAGCGCGGTCACACCGGCATACAGCGAATTCAGCACCGCCCTGACGGCCTTGTGCCATGACCTGTCGCAGCAGCTGCTGCGTGATGCCGAGGGTGCGGAGCACGACATCGCCATCAATGTCTCAGGTGCCGCCAGCGAAGAAGACGCGGTCGACGTGGCCCGCGCCGTCGCTCGCAGCAACCTCTTCAAATGCGCCATCTTCGGGCAGGACCCCAACTGGGGCCGCATCCTGGCGGCCGTCGGCACGACCCAGGCAGCCTTCGACCCCGCTGACCTCGACGTGGCGCTCAACGGCGTCTGGGTATGCCGCCACTCCAGCCCTGCGGCCGAGCGCGACGAAGTGGACCTGTCCGCTCGTCAAGTCACGGTCGACATCGACCTCAAGTCGGGCGACGCCGCGGCGACGGTGTGGACCAACGACCTCACCCACGCGTACGTCCACGAGAACTCGGCCTACGCCTCATGAGCATCGACTGGCAGCAGGCGACCGCCAAGGCGGCCACTCTCGCCGAGGCCCTGCCCTGGCTGGAGAAGTACCACGGCAAGACGGTCGTGGTGAAGTACGGCGGCAACGCCATGATCGACGACGCCCTCAAACGGGCCTTCGCCGAGGACATTGTGTGGCTGCGCTATGCCGGGTTCCGCCCGGTGGTGGTGCACGGAGGCGGACCGCAGATCAGCGCGATGCTCGACCGGCTCGGGATCGAGTCGGAGTTCCGGGGCGGTCTGCGGGTGACGACGCGCGAGGCGATGGACGTCGTCCGCATGGTGCTCGTCGGTCAAGTTGGCCGGGAGCTTGTCGGGTTGCTCAACCAGCACGGACCCCTCGCGGTCGGGCTCTCCGGCGAGGACGCCGGCCTGTTTACCGCGAAACGGACCGGTGTGGTCGTCGACGGACACAATGTCGACCTCGGCCTGGTGGGGGAGGTGACCGACGTACGGCCCGAGGCGGTGCAGGACCTCATCGCCGCAGGCCGCATTCCGGTCGTGTCGACCGTCGCACCCGACGAGGAGGGCCAGGTCCACAACGTCAACGCCGACACCGCGGCCGCTGCCTTGGCGGTGGCGCTCGGTGCCGAGAAGCTGCTTGTGCTCACCGACGTCGAGGGCCTGTACCGCGACTGGCCCGACAGTGACGACATCATCGGCGAGATCGGCGTCGAGGCGTTGCACGAGCTGATGCCCACCCTGACCAGCGGCATGGTGCCAAAGATGGGTGCGTGCCTGAAGGCTGTGCGCGAGGGGGTCCCGCGGGCTACCGTCGTAGATGGGCGCGAACCGCACGCCGTCCTGCTCGAGATTTTCACCGACGAGGGAGTCGGAACTCAGGTGCTGCCGGATACGCCGACCAAGATCCGGACCGCGCTGCACCCCAACCGAGAGGCAGCGTCGTGACCGGGCTCGCAACCACCCCCCATCGCGACGTGGCAGCCACCGGGGCGGAGCTCACCGAGCGCTACACCCATTCGGTCATGAACACGTTCGGCCCGCCTCAGCGTGTGCTCGTCCGTGGTGAGGGCTGTTATGTCTGGGACGCCGACGGCAACCGCTACCTCGACCTGCTCGCCGGGATCGCCGTCAACTCTCTTGGCCATGGACACCCGGTTGTGCACGCCGCGGTCACCAGCCAACTCGCCACCCTGGGTCATGTCTCCAACTTCTTCGCGACGCCTCCCCAGATCGCTCTGGCGGAGCGTCTCCTCGCCCTGCTCGGCCACCAGGGCCGGGTCTTCTTCACCAACTCCGGCACCGAGGCCAACGAAGCTGCCTTCAAGGCGACCCGTCGGACCGGGCGTACCAAGATCGTGTCGACGGTCAACGCGTTCCATGGTCGGTCGATGGGTGCCCTCGCCGTCACCTGGAAGCCGGCCTACCGCGAGACGTTCGCGCCTCTGCCCGGCGACGTGACCTTCGTCGAGTACGGCGACGCTGCCGCTCTGGCAGCCGCCGTCGACGACGAAACCGCCGCCTTCGTCGTCGAGCCGATCCAGGGCGAGGCCGGCGTCGTCGAGCCGCCTCCCGGCTATCTGCGGGCGGCCCGCGACATCACCTCTCGACATGGTGCGTTGCTCTGGCTGGACGAGGTGCAGACCGGGGTCGGCCGTACCGGCGCCTGGTTCGCGCACACCGAGACCGGCGTCGTCCCTGACATCGTGACGCTCGCGAAAGGGCTGGGGTCAGGATTTCCGATCGGCGCCTGCATCGGGGTGGACGCGAGTGGAGCGCTGCTGGGACCCGGCGACCACGGGACGACGTTCGGAGGCAACCCGGTGGCGTCGGTCGCTGCCCTCGCCACGCTCGGTGTCATCAAGCGTGACGACCTGCTCGCCCACGTCCGGCGCGTCGGCGACCGGCTGGCGGCCCAGGTCGCCGACCTGCGGCATCCGGTCATCAACCATGTGCGTGGACGTGGCCTGTTACGCGGCATCGCGCTGTATGAACCGGTCGCGGCCCGGGTCGCGACGGCAGCGTTGCGGCAGGGTTTCATCGTGAACGCGCCGACGCCCTCGACGATCCGCCTGGCTCCTCCACTCATCGTGACCTCGGCGCAACTCGACACCTTCGTGGACGCCTTGCCTGATCTCATCGACATTGCGCAGCGGGAGGGGACCTCGTGACTCGCCATTTTCTCCGCGATGACGACCTGAGCCCCGCCGAACAGGCAGAGGTGCTCGACCTCGCCGACTGCTTCCGCGCAGACCGTTTCCACCAGCAACCCTTGCGCGGACCCAAGTCGGTCGCCGTCATATTCGACAAGCCCTCGACGCGGACGCGCATCAGCTTTTCGGTGGGAGTCGCGGAGCTGGGCGGGTATCCACTGGTGATCGACGCCCAGACCACACAGATGGGGCGCGGCGAACCGATCGAGGACACGACCCGGGTGCTCGACCGTCAGGTAGCAGCCATTGTGTGGCGAACCTCCGGCCAGGACCGGATCGAGGCGATGGCGGCGACCTCGCAGGTGCCGGTCGTCAATGCGCTCACCGACATGTTCCATCCCTGCCAGATCCTGGCGGACCTGCAGACCGTCCGGGCGGCGAAGAGTGGCTTGGCCGGGCTCACCATGACCTACTTGGGCGATGGCGCCAACAACATGGCGCATTCCTACCTGCTGGGCGGGGCCCTGGCCGGGATGCATGTCCGCATCGGGTCGCCGCCGGACTACCAGCCCAATCCAGAAGTGCTGAGCGACGCAGCCATCATCGCCCGGGACACCGGCGGGTCGGCCACCTACGAGCCGTCGGCGAAGACTGCCGTCGAGGGCGCCGACGTCGTGGTGACCCACACCTGGGTCTCGATGGGCCAGGAGGACGAAGCCGCCGACCGGTCCTCGCCGTTCGTTCCGTACGCCGTCGACTCCGCCGCTATAGCCCTCGCCGACCCGGAGGCAGTCGTCTTGCAC